>JANOHT010000151.1:0-3254 GCA_031406605.1 Methylotenera sp.
CAACTGCTTTACGAATCGCTTTGCCAATTTCCAGGCAACGTCTACCAGATGGAGCAGGGTATTGAACAACATTCACGGCAAATGGAATAATCGGGCAGGGCCATGACTCAGGTTGACCACACATCAGTGAAAGAGGCACCGTGAGGCCATGATCAACATCCATTTTGTTCACAATGGTGAGATCAAAATCATCTTGAATCACTGATTGTGTGATGTGTGAAGCTAATGCTGGATGACCAATGACTTGTGGTACTTGTCGCGGCCCCCAACCTTCATCTGCTGGCGCAAAACTTTCGCCTGTGCCGATCGCAAATGTCGGGATGAGATCCAAACTGAATGCAGTTGCATGATCGTTATAAACCAAAAAAATAACATCTGGTTTATTTTCTTTCATCCATTTTTTGGAATATTCGTAGCCTGCAAACACAGGCTGCCAATATTCTTCCTGTGTTTTACCAAGATCTACTGCGGCACCAATTGCTGGCACATGTGATGTGTAAATAGAAGCAGTAATGCGAGCCATTGTTATCTTCCACTTTTATAAGGTTTATAGGCTTTTAGGTTTTGGGGTTGTGCATCGCCACTTTCACCAAGGTAACGGTTGCCTTCTGGAGAGCGTCCACCACCTACCATCATATTTCTATAATCGTTTTCTTCCATACTCGCCATATTACTAGCAAGGAATTGAAAGCTTTTGCCATCCGTTGCCCCTAATTTGGCAAGAAAATAAACATTGCCGCCTAACGCTAGGCAGCTATTTAAATCGCGCGCAAAAATTGCTTGTTTTTGTGCTTCCGTCATTGCCCATTCATCTAAATAGGCACGCTCATCAGCCAAAAAGCGTTCGCGATTTTCGGCCTTCATTAACGACATGCAAAATTGGTTTATCCAGTAGCCTTTTCTAGCTTGTTCAGCATCAAATATCACGGTGCCTGGAATATCTTTATAGGGTTTTTTTAGTGCCATTTTTCTACCAATTGTTGTGTTATCTCTTGACTATTTAACTTCTTCAGGCCAATACAAACGCATTGGATTATCGACTAATAATTTTTGCTGTAATAGTTCGTTTGGCGCAATATGTGGAATAAAGTCAACCAGCAAGCCATCGTCAGGCATATGGTTTTTTAAATTAGGGTGAGGCCAATCTGTTCCCCATAGCACTCTGTCTGGAAATGTTTCAACCACCTTTTTTGCAAAAGGCACCACGTCTTTATACGCTGTGCGCTCACCATTTAGCGCATAAGGCCCAGCGATTGATAAACGTTCTGGGCAGCTTACTTTACTCCATACATTTTCATTTTCGTGCATAAAGCGTAAAAATAAACCGAACTCTTCGCCATCAACAGGTTTAGACGCGTCAGGTCTGCCCATATGGTCAACCACAACTTTTGTAGGGATGGATGTGAAGAAGTCCCATAACTCTAGCAAGTCAGGGGCTTCAAAATAAATGACAACATGCCAGCCATAGGGTGCTATTTTGGCTGCTATTTCTAATAACTCATCCTGAGGGGTGACATCAACAAGTCGTTTAACAAAGTTGAATCGTACACCTCTTACGCCTGCCGCATGCATTTCTTGGATTTGTTCATCAGTAATATCCCTACCAACTGTCGCTATACCGCGCGCCAGACCATTAGCCTGAATACAGGCGTCTATCATTGCTCGGTTGTCTTTACCATGACAGGTTGCTTGAACAATCACATTGCGTGCAAAACCAAGATGATCTCGAAGGCTATACAATTGTGCTTTAGAGGCATCACAAGGGGTATATTTTCTTTCTGGTGCAAATGGAAATTCATGCCCTGGTCCAAAAACGTGACAATGTGCATCTACCGCACCTTGAGGCAGTTTAAACATTGGTTTACTGGGGCCTTGATACCAGTCTAGCCAACCTTCTGTTTTTGTAAAGTTCATAGCCGCTTTTTCTTAGAATTAATCAATGTATTTCAAACCCAATTTAGCTAGTGGTTCTCTAAAACCATAAAGATCAAGTCCTAATATGCCATCTTTAAATTGTTGTCTTTTAGACGCTTCATTAGCTTCACGCGACTCGGCTGCATCTGCAACTTGTTGTGCAAAATTGGCAGGGACAACGACAACACCATCGTTATCGGCAATAATCACATCACCTGGGTTTACCATTGTGCCAGCACAAACCACAGGGATATTCACTGAACCCAAGGTGGCTTTAATGGTGCCTTTTGCACTGATGGCTTTACTCCAAACAGGAAACTGCATTTCGGTTAAATCTTTTGTGTCACGCACGCCTGCATCAATAATTAAACCTTTACAGCCTCTGGCTTGAAATGAGGTTGCCAATAAATCCCCAAAGTAGCCATCTGTACACTCTGCTGTGGTGGCTGCGACTACCACATCACCTGGTTGAATTTGTTCTGCAGCAACATGTAACATCCAGTTATCGCCAGGGTGTAACAATACGGTGACGGCAGTGCCGCACAAGTAGGATTGAGCGTAAATTGGACGCATATAGGGCTGCATCAAACCAACACGGCCCATTGCCTCATGCACCGTTGCCGTACCAAATTTAGACAGTTTTTCAACGGCTGCGCGATCAGCTCTTTGAATGTTCCGTTTGCAAACTCCAAGATTACTTAAATTCATATTGATTCAACCTTTAGGCAGCTTTTGCTTTGACTGTTAATCTTTCATTGAGGAGAGGGTAAACTTTTCGTGCATTCCCTTCATATATCTTATAACGCTCTTCTGGGCTTAAGTTATTGGTCGCCTCAATATAGCGTTTTGTATCATCAAAATAATGACCTGTTTGTGGGTCGATACCTCTTACAGCACCAATCATTTCAGAAGCAAATAAAATATTATCGACTGGGATCACATCTGTTAATAAATCGATACCGGGTTGATGGTAGACACAGGTATCAAAATAGATATTGTTGAGTAAATGATCTTCAAGTAATGGTTTTTCTAATGCTTGTGCTAACCCGCGGAAACGTCCCCAGTGATAAGGTACTGCGCCACCACCATGCGGAATAACAAATCGCAGTTCAGGGAAGTCTTTAAATAAATCGCCTTGTAGTAGCTGCATAAACGCCGTAGTGTCGGCATTTAAGTAGTGTGCCCCTGTCGTGTGGAAACAGTCATTACAACTCGTGCTCACATGAATCATTGCTGGGATATCGTATTCCTGCATTTTTTCGTAAATGGGATACCAGTATTTGTCGGTCAGGGGAGGGCTTCTCCAGTGACCGCCTGATGGATCAGGGTTTAAGTTGATG
>JANOHT010000153.1:0-9788 GCA_031406605.1 Methylotenera sp.
CCGTGATTCTTAACTTCTGCCTTATCTGATAACACTGCTTCTAAAATCTGCCTTGCAGCTTCATCTTGGCCGGACAAAACACGCTCGACTACTGGTCCTTGCAAGATGCCCTCCCAAAATATACGACGCTCTTGTGTAGTCGTGAATTTAGCCTTCACTTTATCTCTAAACTCACCTGCAATCTCAGCAATGCGACCATAGCTTGTTGGCAGCATGGTTTCAATTTTTGTACGAATATAACGCGCCAGCACGGGCGCATTACCCTCACTTGAAATAGCAATCACGATGGGCGATCTATCCACGATAGATGCCATGGTAAATGTACATAAATGCGGTGCATCTACAACATTTACCGGAATATTCTGTGCTTTTGCTGCGATTGAAACTGCCGTATTAACGGCTTCGTCATCTGTCGCAGCAATCACCATACATGCATTGGTTAACTGGTTAGGCTCAAAACTAGCGTTAATGTAAGTGATTTTTTTTGCTTCAACTAAAGCTTGCAGCTCATCACACAACTCAGGCGAATAAAGCGTAATTGCCGCATTCGCTTTTAATAGCGTGGTTACTTTACGTTTAGCCACTTCACCGCCGCCGATGACAATACAAAGGCGATTGGTAATGTTCATAAAAATTGGAAGTGCTTGCATGGGAGTTGCCTATTAGCCTATAGCGTATTGATTTAATGCTATTTTACCTTGCTCAATCCAAATGAGCTAAAATTATGCTTTGTAAATTTGTAGCAATATCTTGAATTCGACACTTAAAGATTTAGAAAAGCCATTGATCTCGCCGGATAATGCAGGCGCGCCGAAAGCACTTAACCCGAAAAAAGTCTTTATTAAAACATTCGGCTGCCAAATGAATGAATACGATTCATCACGTATGGCAGATATGTTAGCCATGACCGACGGCATGGTAGAAACGCTCACGCCAGAAGATGCTGACGTGATTTTGCTTAATACTTGCTCGGTACGTGAAAAAGCCGAAGAAAAAGTATTTAGCCATTTAGGGCGTTTTATTCCACTCAAAAAAGCAAACCCCAATTTAGTGATTGGTGTAGGTGGTTGCGTCGCTTCGCAGGAAGGCGACAACATCATCAAACGTGCGCCTTATGTGGATGTGGTTTTTGGACCGCAAACACTGCATCGGCTGCCTGAAATGATTAAAAGCAGCCAAGCCAGCGGCGAGTCACAAGTTGACATTACGTTTCCTGAAATTGAAAAATTTGACCATTTACCACCGCCGCGTGTGGAAGGTGCAAGTGCCTTTCTCAGCATTATGGAAGGATGCAGCAAGTACTGTAGTTTCTGCGTAGTGCCTTATACCCGAGGCGAAGAAGTCTCACGACCATTTGAAGCAATACTGACCGAGGCTGTGCAATTAGCTGAGCAAGGAGTGAAAGAAGTCACTTTATTAGGCCAAAACGTCAATGCTTATCGCACAGAATACGATGGTGTAGAAGCCGACTTGGCGATGCTCATCGAAACCATTGCTGAAATTCCAGAAATTGAGCGTATACGCTTCACCACCAGCCATCCAAATGAAATGAATCAGCGGCTGATTGACTGTTTCGCCAATATTCCAAAGTTAGCAGTGCAATTACATTTACCTGTACAAGCAGGCGCCGACCGCGTATTGATGGCGATGAAGCGCAATTACACTGGCCTGCAATATAAATCGACCATTCGTAAATTGCGCGTTGCTAATCCAAACATTACCTTTACCTCCGATTTTATTATTGGCTTTCCAGGTGAAACCGAAGCCGAATTTGAAGCTACCGCTAAACTCATGACAGATGTAGGTTTTGATTACAGTTTTAGCTTTTTATATAGCCCGCGCCCAGGTACGCCAGCCTCTTATCTAACTGATGAAACTTCGCAGGAAGTTAAACTCGCACGTTTGGCTAAACTGCAAGCGCTCAATGAATTGGCAGGTAAAAAAATCAGTGAGGCCATGCTTGGTACAGTGCAGCGTGTATTGATTGAAAGTGCTTCATGGAAAAATGCCAGCGAACTCGCGGGAAAAACCGATAACAACCGCATTGTCGATATGATTGGTGAGGCTAACCTCATTCATCAATTTGTAAACGTGCGCATTACTGATGTAGCTAACCCTAGACGATTACGCGGCGAGATCATCAATAATTAACTAATAGAATATATGGAAATTACACTTAGCCCCGAAGACAATACCCGCTTAGCCAACCTGTGCGGCGTATTAGATGAAAACATCAAACAAATTGAAACTGCATTAGAAGTAGGTATTGCTAGACGTGGCGCCCATATCAGGCTCAGCGGCGACATACATAATATGCGTCTGGCAGTGCAATTGCTTGAGAACTTTTATACGCGTGCTAAAAGTCCAATCAGTCTTGAGGAAATTCAACTTGGCCTGGTGGAAATCGACAAACTAGAACCCGAAGATGTCGCAAACTCTAATGCTCCCGTGCTGATGACACGTCGCACCGAGCTACATGGCCGCACGCCGCGCCAAATAGCTTATTTGCAGCAGATCCAAGATCACGATATTACCTTTGGCATTGGTCCAGCGGGGACAGGTAAAACTTATCTGGCGGTTGCTAGCGCCGTAGATGCGATGAGCCGCGACCGTGTTAAACGCATCGTACTTGTGCGCCCAGCAGTGGAAGCGGGCGAAAAACTTGGCTTTTTACCTGGCGATTTAAATCAAAAGGTAGACCCGTATTTGCGCCCTCTCTATGACGCGCTGTATGACTTAGCAGGCTACGATACGGTTAACAAAATGTTTGAGCGCGGCGCGATTGAAGTTGCGCCATTGGCTTACATGCGAGGACGCACATTGAACCAAAGCTTTATCATTTTAGATGAAGCGCAAAACACCACGCCCGAACAAATGAAAATGTTTTTGACCCGTATTGGGTTTGGTACAAAAGCCGTGATTACTGGTGACGTAACGCAGATCGATCTGCAACGCCATCAAAAAAGCGGATTAATAGAGACGCAAAAAGTGTTAAAAGACATCAAAGGCATCGCAATGACACATTTTCTATCCGCTGATGTGGTACGTCATCCGTTAGTACAAAAAATTGTGAATGCTTATGAAGAGTATGAGCTTAAAAATAAAGACTGATTGAACCTGAATATTTCATCATCTGGCAATCAACTGAGATAGGTCTGTATAAACTAATACTTAAGCTATGCTTCAGAGCTTTTAAGTGCTATCACTTTTGAATGAGTTTGCTTAACGATAACATCATGCATTAGCAAGGTAATGATGTAAACCGAAATGACTGAACAGATATATTCAAATCTTGTATCTAGATTAACTCTCGTGAAGAAATAGCCAAATATCAAACAAAGTGGGAAATGCAATAAATAGACGGTGTAGCTTCGATCCCCTAAATACTTTAACAACCTACTTTCACTTTTAAATATGCGAGACGAAGCTAAAAATATCAAATACACCGATCCAAGACTAGCAAAGCCTTGTGCAAGGTAGGTAATTAGTTTAACGGTAAAATCTGGCTCATCATATACACCAATCACTCCATATCGCTCATCAATAAAGTACAGATAAACGATTATCAGCATTGTAGAAATTAATATTCGAACCCAAGACAGTTTCATGAAACTATCAACCAGCTCTTTGTTAAAGTACATAGTTGCGCCCAACATAAAATAAGGCAGGTAGATGAAAAGCCTAAAAATCGTATCTCCAAAAAAATTGTCTGCCCATAACAGTGGGAATACTTTAGCTAAAAAAGCCCATACTAAATAAATGAATCCCAATAAGAGCACATGCACAGTTTGCACTTTGTATTGCAAAAAATGCATCACATTAGTTTTTTTTGATAAAAATCCATAAACGACGTAATAAACAAACAACACTTCTAAAAACCAGAGATGATGCATAAAAAGTATCGAATCCCAATATCCTTCAGACAAGGGGCCTAGTGACCCTATTCTTAATTGTATAAAGTAGGATACAAGCGTAGTCACTACAAACAATATTGGAACTAGATTCAGAATATAGAGCTTGGTTACTCTTACTTTTATAAACACACTAAAATCAAGCTTTACCATCCCCATCGCAGTAAAAAAACCTGCAATTAGAAAAAATGAGTCCATTCTAAACAGTCGTATTACTTCCGTAACCCAATAAAATACTTTTGAATAGTCGATTGTTTTAACTGCTATTAATTCTTGAGGATTTAAAATGTACCAAAAAGCCATGTGAAACATAATGCCCATAAAAGCAAAGGTTACACGTACACCGTCCATGTAGTGAATTCTGTTATTTTTTTTAATCACTTGATAACTTTTTTAAGTGTAAATAATTAAACTGATATACATATCTCTCAATTTTTAATTAAATTTTGGAGTACATTGATCATATATTGCAACATTGTAAGCCTTATGTTGGACAGCGAACATAAGCGAAATAAATACTGGTAAGAATATGTTTACTTACTATTCACACTAATTGCTTGATTAATACAACAATCTTACGTATGTCTCAATCCAATTCAAGCCAGCTGAGAATACAATTACGTATCTAAAATTAAATACTAAAGATGAAATTGAGATGGCGCCCAAGCTAAGCCTAAATGTTCAGTACGCTTCCAATCACACAAACCTGCCGACTCGCCCCAAGTTTCGACAATGGGTGAAAGCTGCATTACGTGTTGAAACCGAGGTCACAATACGAATTGTTGATGAGCAAGAAGGGTGCCAATTGAATACTATCTATCGTGGCAAAGATTACCCAACCAACGTACTAACGTTCCCAATGGCAGAAGAGCCACATTTAATGGGTGATATTGTGTTGTGTGCTCCTGTGGTTAAAGCCGAGGCCAAGGCACAAAACAAGTCACTTGAAGCACATTATGCACATTTAACGGTGCATGGAATTCTACATTTGCACGGTTATGACCACGAAACAGAAGCACAAGCTGAATTGATGGAAAGCCTAGAAACTGCAATTGTCACCAAATTAGGGTATGCTTCACCTTATCTCATTATATAGGGTGCCCAAAAGGTATATCGCATGGCTTCCGACTCGGAAAAGTTAAGTAACAAACCTAGTTTATTAGAACGCTTAAGTAATTTTTTACTGCGCGAACCAGAAGACCGTGAGCAGTTGGTAGAGCTTCTACATGGCGCTTACGAAAATAGTTTAATGGATGCAGACTCGCTCGCCATGATAGAAGGCGTGTTGCAAGTAAGTGAGATGCAAGTGCGCGATATCATGATTCCACGCTCACAAATGGATGTCATCGACATCACTGATCCTCCCGAAACATTCATCCCACACGTCATCGAAACCGCACACTCGCGCTTTCCTGTGATTGAAGACAATAAAAACGATGTGATTGGCATTTTGCTGGCCAAAGATTTGCTACGCTATTATGCGGGCGAAGACTTTGAAGTGCGCGATATGCTACGCCCCGCTGTTTTCATCCCTGAATCTAAACGATTGAATATATTGTTAAAAGAGTTTCGTAGTAACCGTAATCATATCGCCATTGTGGTAGATGAATACGGTGGCGTAGCTGGCATGGTGACGATTGAAGATGTGCTTGAACAAATTGTAGGCGATATTGAAGATGAATACGATTACGATGAGGATGAAGACAACATTATTCAAAATGCTAATGGTCATTATCGCGTGAAAGCCTTAACAGAAATTGTAGACTTTAACGAAGCCCTTGGTACCGCCCTAAGCGACGAAGAGTTTTCGACCATAGGTGGTTTAGTCGTGCATCAATTCGGGCATTTACCAAAACGGGATGATGAAATTGAATTAAGTGGTTTACATATCAAGGTACTTCGTGCCGATAGCCGTCGCTTACATACCATTATGGTAGAAGTACTGCCAGAAATCACCAGTTTAACAGATAGCTAAATTAGAATAATATACTGTAAAGAATACCCACCGGAACATATTGGATATACTTAAGCGGAACTAAAATGCAAGATTTTGGCTCATAAAAGCAAGTTGTTTATTTAAAGATAATCGGTTGTTATTTAGGGGTCAATCATGAAATATTTAGCTTTAATTGGAGTTTTAATCGCAAATTTTTCATTTGCAAACTTAGCAACTGCTGAAGAAACACCGAGCACTAGTGCAGAAATTCCTACTGTTGAAAGAGAATTTGTTAACGCTATCAATGGTTTTAACAAAGCGCAGATTATTGCGCAATTTGGTGAGCCTGCAAAAGCTGATGATGTAAAAATCAAAGGTACCAGCAAAGTAGTCGCTTCAATCTGGCAATATCACTACATCAACACGGCTGAAGATGGCACGTATTATCAAACGACTGAGTTAGATTTTATTGACGGCAAAGTAGTTACAGTCGTATTTTTAAACAATGATGGCTCAGAAGGCAATGACAGCGGTCAAAAATATGAAATGCCAGGTGTTAAGCCTGATTTATAACATTTGGAGTAAATGAAACGTTAATAAAAAAGGGCTGATTAGCCCTTTTAAATCACAATTTAAAACTAATTCAAATGCTTATTTCTTCAATGCATCACGAATTTCACGTAACAAAATAATATCGTCTGGTGTAGGCGCTGGGGTTGCGGCAACCTCAGCTTTTTTCAATCTATTCACCTGCTTTACCATCATAAAAATCACAAACGCCAAAATGATAAAATTAAGCACAATGGTAATAAAGTTACCATAAGCCAGCATCGGCACTCCTGCAGCTTTAAGCGCAACGTACGTGCCAGCATTATCGGCCGGAATATCAGCCAATGGAACAAACATATTGGTAAAGTCTAAACCACCAAATATCTTACCAACAATAGGCATAATAATGTCACTCACTAATGAATCCACAATTTTACCAAATGCCGCACCAATGATGACCCCAACCGCTAGGTCCATCACATTGCCCTTAGATATAAATTCTTTAAACTCTGAAGCCATGCTCATATGTATTCTCCATCAAAAAATTAAAGCGAGTGTTGTGATGAAATAACTATTAATTGAATTATCAGTTAATAAATGGTTTTAACCAATTGAAATATAGGACTTATAAGCACAATGTGTCAACCAAGGTGACTATTTTATTTCAATTGTATCCGTAAATTTTTGTTCGTTTATAAGGTATCAAGCTACAATTTAGCCCATGAAATTACTCACCCCCAAGCAAATCAAACCTATCAAATTATTTTTATTTGGCGCTTTGTGTGTATTAAGTTTTGCGCCATTTTATTTCTATCCTGCAAGCATCCTGTCTCTCATAGGCTTATTTTATTACTGGTATCAAGCCAGCACACCTAAAAATGCTGCGATTGACGGTTTCATTTACGGCTTAGGTTTATTTGGTGCAGGTATCTATTGGATATATATCAGTCTGCATGATTTTGGCAATATGCCCATGTTAATGGCTGGGGTATCCACATTTCTATTGTGTGCGTTTATGGCGCTATTTATGGCGGTTGTTGGTGCGCTCAGTGTGTATCTATCGGCCAATCAAGCCAGCAGAATGTTAATTGCAATACCTGTATTATGGGCATTATCAGATTGGGTAAGAAGCTGGATTTTTACTGGCTTTCCTTGGCTGACGATGGGTTACTCTCAAGTACCGAATAGCCCACTGGCAGCTTACGTGCCGATTGTAGGCGTGTATGGTGTTTCACTGATTACGGTATTTATTGCGAGTCTAGTCGGATTATGCATCGTTAAATGGCGTACCAAAAACTCTAATTTTTGCCTTTGGCGCCGCAATACCATTGTTATATTCGTAATTATTTGGGTGGGTGGCAGCTTACTCAAACTGGTTGAATGGACCACACCAACAGGCAATCCAACTTCAGTCGCATTACTACAAGGCAATATCGCCCAAAGCGAAAAATGGTCGCCCGAAATTGCCGTGCGTACGCTTAACCAATACGTAACCATGGCAGAAGCTAGTAGTGCAAAGTTAATTATAATGCCTGAAACAGCCCTACCCGTCTTATCCAGTGAACTGCCTACAGAAGTGACAATGCGCTTAAAACAACATGCCATTAAAAATCAAGGGGATATTTTAATTGGTGTAGTTGAGCGTGAAAATGGCGAGTACTTCAATAGCACATTAAGCATCGGTAGTGCTCCATCTGAAGTGTACCGCAAATCCCACTTAGTACCATTTGGTGAGTTTATCCCCTTTAAAGCCGTGTTTGGATGGATATACCGCGACTGGTTAAATATGCCTTTGAGTGATTTATCACGCGGCAGTATCCATCAACAACCGATGCGCATCGCTGGTGAAAAAGTCGCCGTCAATATTTGCTATGAAGATGTCTTTGGTGAGGAAATCATTCGCCAGTTACCTCAAGCCACGTTGTTAGTAAACGTCAGCAACGATGCGTGGTATGGCGAGTCACTCGCTGCGTATCAGCATCTACAATTTTCGCAGGCACGGGCACTAGAAACCGGTCGCACTATGCTGCGTGCAACAAATACTGGTGCTACAGCTATTATAGATTCGCATGGCAACTTAATTGCACATGCGCCGCATTTTACTGAAACTACGCTTAGCGGCATGGCGCAAGGCTATAGCGGTAGCACGCCTTATGTACGTTTTGGCAACTGGTTGTTTCTAGCTATTTGCTTTATTGGGCTTATATTTTTATGCCGACCAAAGTTTTTAGCAATTACTAAATATTTGCCAGGCTCTAAACCTTTGGTAAACAAAGGCAAAACCAAGTAAAATCAAGCTTTACGCTTATATAAATCTTAACAATGGCTTTAACTTTCCAACAAATCATTCTCACCCTGCAAAACTATTGGTCTGAACGCGGATGCGCGTTGCTGCAATCGTACGACATGGAGGTAGGCGCAGGTACATCTCATACCGCTACATTTTTACGCTCACTAGGCCCAGAGCCTTGGAAAGCTGCTTATGTACAACCTAGCCGCCGCCCAAAAGATGGTCGTTATGGTGAGAATCCAAACCGCTTGCAGCATTACTATCAATTTCAAGTCGTGCTTAAACCTGCACCAGCTAATATTCTTGAGCTTTACTTAGGTTCATTGGAGGCGCTTGGCTTTGACTTAAAAAAGAACGACATCCGCTTTGTAGAAGATGACTGGGAAAACCCGACGCTAGGCGCTTGGGGACTAGGCTGGGAAGTGTGGCTAAACGGTATGGAAGTCACACAATTCACCTATTTCCAACAAGTGGGCGGTATTGACTGCAAACCAATCACCGGTGAAATCACCTATGGTTTAGAACGTTTGGCGATGTACTTGCAAGGCGTAGATAATGTCTACAACCTGACTTGGACCGAAGGCTTAAGCTATGGTGATGTGTATTTGCAAAATGAGAAAGAGCAAAGTACCTATAACTTTGAACATTCAGATGCTGACTTTTTATTCACCGCATTTAACGCGCATGAAAAACAAGCCAAACATTTGATTGAAAACTTACTCTCGCTACCTGCTTATGAGCAAGTGTTAAAAGCTGCACATACGTTTAATTTGCTAGATGCGCGCGGTGCAATCAGCGTGACTGAGCGTGCAAGTTATATTGGCCGCATCCGTAACTTGGCGCGCTCAGTTGCTGCCAGTTACCTAGATAGCCGTGCCAGACTTGGTTTCCCGATGGCTAAAAAAGAACACGCAGAAGAAGTACTAGAGTTGTTAGCGAAAAAAGCCGCTTAATTACACAAAACCAAAAAATAGATTTCTGCCTGAGCGGGAATGATGGATTAAAGAAATGTCAGAAAAAAACTTACTTGTAGAACTATTCGTAGAAGAGTTGCCGCCAAAAGCCCTGAAAAAACTCGGTGAAGCATTTGCACAATTGTTAG
>JANOHT010000174.1:0-8653 GCA_031406605.1 Methylotenera sp.
AGCTGGTATGGCCAATGTGCAAGATGTGGCGGATGCAGCTATTAGGGCAAAGCAAGTGCGTAAGAGTTGGACTAATGTATCTCCGCGAGACAAGCATGCCATTTTTACCAAAGCGGCTAAATTTCTAGAAGATAACCTCGAGGAAGTTGCGGAATTGATTTTTCGTGAAACAGGGGGAACGCGCCTAAAAGGGATGCACGAAGTCCGCGAAGGTATCCAAATTTTTCATATTGCGGCTGGTATGTGTCTTGAACCGCAAGGTTATGTCATCCCTTCTAACGCTGGTCGTCAAAGTTATGCCAAAAGAGTGCCACTTGGTGTGGTAGGTGTTATTTCCCCTTTTAACTTTCCATTAGTGCTTTCCTTACGTGCTGCTGCACCAGCACTCGCTGCTGGTAATACCGTTATTTTAAAACCGGATGCACAAACCGTGTTTAGTGGTGCAATTGCGGCAGCGCTGGCATTGGAAGCAGGTGGTTTGCCAAAAGGTGTATTACAAATTATGCCCGGAGATGGTGATGTGGGTGCTGCGTTGTGTAATGCGCCTGAAATCGACATGATTGCTTTTACTGGCTCTACTGCGACAGGTCGAAAAGTGGCTGAAGCAGCTAGTAAGCATTTAAAGAAAGTTTCTCTTGAGCTTGGCGGTAAAAGTCCATTGATTATATTGGAAGATGCCGATATTGATGTTGCGGCAAGTAATGCAGCATGGGGTTGCTTTTTACATCAAGGTCAAATCTGTATGGCGTCTGGCAGAGTCTTTGTTCATGAAAATATCTCCGATGAATTCACACAAAAACTGGTTGAACATGCTGAAAGGTTAACTGTTGGTAATCCGATGTTACAGGATGTTCATATCGGTCCTCTCATTAATGCAGTTCAGCGTGATCGTGTTCACGGTATTGTGCAAGACAGTATTAAGGCCGGAGCCAAGCTAGAAACTGGCGGTACTTATGAAAACCTATTCTACAAGCCAACCGTTTTATCTAATGTAAAGCCGGGGATGCGTTCGTATCATGAAGAGGTGTTTGGGCCAGTAGCCAATTTGATTGTATTTAAAACCGATGAAGAAGTCATCAAGATGGCTAATGATACTGAATATGGTTTATCAGCTGGCATTATTTCTAAAGATATCGCTAGAGCACAACGTATTGGTGAAGAAATTCATTCCGGTGCATTACATATTAATGACCAAACGATTAATGATGATTGCGTGAATCCATTTGGCGGATGTGGTGTGTCCGGTAATGGCGGCAATATTGGTGGGCCTTCTAACTGGGAGGCTTTTTCACAACTACGCTGGATAACTGTTCAAGGCAGTGCGCATCCTTACCCGTTTTAATAAAAAAGTATCACAAAAAGCATGGCAAAGAAGCATGCTAAAAAAGTTGTTTGATTTGAGAGCCGTAATAATTGAAAAATCAATATGGGGTGGAGAGAATGATGGAGAATAGATTTCCTTTGAAGTGTATGCGTATGGCCATTTCGGCAACTTTATTAGCGGCGACAACAAGCCATGCTGCTGAAATTGATACAGGTAATACCGATTGGGCAGTGAGGTGGGATAACACCGTTAAATACAGCAATATTTACCGACTACAAGATCCTAAGTCATCGTATTTAGGTGCAGGTGGGCCACCTGGAAGTCCAAATGTTGGTGTTGGTACTGCGGGTACTGGTGCTGGTGATGGTAATCGTAACTTTGATAAAGGTTTTGCATCTCACCGCTTTGACTTCTTGACAGAGATGGATGCTGTTTGGCAGAAGAAAATGGGCGTTCGTCTTAGTGCAGATGGTTGGTATGATGCTGCGTATCATCGTCACAATGATAACGATACAGGCTTTACACATAATGTAACAGTACCAGCTGATGAGTTTAGTGACGGCGTTCAAAAAACCATGGGTGGAAATACCCGACTATTGGATGCCTTTGCTTTCTATAAAGGTGAGCTTGGTACCATGCCTTTCAGGGTAAACCTAGGTCAACATACTACGATTTATGGTGAAAGCTTACTCGGGGGTAATAATGCAATTGCTGCCGCAAATGGCCCTGTTGACATTATCAAAGCAGCGACGGTACCTGGTGCTAAAGTAAAAGAATTTCTATTACCAACACCTCAAATTTCAGCTAGCTTTGAACCGACTCAGAAATTGAAGTTGGGTGCTTACTACCAAACTAAATGGAAAGAGTCTGAGTTTTTTGCACCAGGCAGTTACCTCTCACCAAATGACATCTTTGGTAAAAATGCACAAGCTTTGTTCAGTAGCCCAGTGGGTGGGCAGGTTAGTCGTGCGCACGATATTGATGCGCGTGATTCTGGTCAATGGGGCGCTCAAGTAAAGTACCGTCCTGATGTTGTAGATGTTGAATTAGGTGCCTATGCAGTGAACTGGCACGATAAAGTGGCATCTGCGTTGTACTTTGATCCAGACCCATTAGCGGGACCCTTTGCAAATCCGACTTACCGCCGTGTTTTTGCTGAAGATATTCGCGCCTATGGCGTAAGTGCCAGTGGAGTCATAGGTAAGAATAGTGTCTCTTTAGAGGCTTCTTATCGTGACAACCAACCTATCGTTGGTGGTAATGGCTTCTTCCAAGTTGTTATTCCTCCTCTAACTGGTGCGCGTGATAACGATAAAAACCCTGCTTACGCAGTTGGTAACACCTTCCATACCACTTTGGTGGCCATTAATACCATTCAGCCTAATTTTTTAATGGACGGTGGTAGCTATGTTGTGCAATGGGATTACCATAAATTAGTCGATACTGACAAAAACCCGGGTGCGCGTGATCGAGGCATGGATGGTCATGCAAATCAAGTGACATTTGTTTTTCAGCCTGAATACTACAACGTGATTGATGGTGTTGATTTACAAGTGCCGATTGTTTTAGGCTATACCACTGGAAAATCTCCCATTTATTCAGGCTGGGTAGATGGCGGTGGTACCTTAGATGTGGGTGTTAAAGGTACTTACAGAACAGTTTGGGAGTTCGGTCTAAATTATCGTAACTATTATGGTCCTAAAGGGCAAAGTATCGGTAGCGGCCCCGCGCTTGGTAATGGCGGTCAGGATCAAACATTGTCAGATCGAGACTTCTTGTCACTTTCTGTTTCACGTACATTCTAAGTTAGAGAAGAGAGAGAAAAGAGAGAAATTATGAATTACAAAATAACGTATTTGGTTATCGCGGCTGCGATGGCGTTTTCTTCAACCAGTCAGGCGGCAGTAAGTGCTGATGAAGCAGCAGCGCTTGGTAAAACATTAACACCAGTTGGCGCAGAGATGGCTGGTAATGCTGATGGATCTATTCCAGCCTATAAGGGTGGGTTTACTACTGCAGATCCAAATTTTAAACCAGGGGTAAAGGGCTCAAAGCGCAAAGACTTTTTTGCTGATGATAAACCGCTCTATACCATTACTTCTGCCAATCTTGACAAGTATGCAGATAAATTATCGGATGGTGTGAAAGGCTTATTTAAACAACGCCCCGACTTTGTCATGCATGTTTATCCAACACGTCGTACCGCAGCGATTCCACAACGTATTCAAGATGGCACATTGCAAAATGCAACTACAGCAAAATTAACCAGTGGAGGTAAAGGTTACGATGCGCCAGCAAAAGGATTTCCATTCCCTATTCCTAAAAATGGTAATGAGGTGATATGGAATCATTTGTCGAATTGGGAAGGTGAAACCTTACAATACACTTCCAACTGTTGGTTGGTTACACCAAATGGTAATATGCGTTTAGCGAGTTCCGCTAACCAGATCAAAAAATCAATCCTATATAGAAATGATGGTCAAAATGATTTTGATGGTTATGCGTTATTAGGCCGTTTCGTTCAGGAAGCACCAGCTTCTAAAGCAGGTGAATCCATTCTGGTTCACAATACTACTGATTACGTCAAGTATGATTATGCGATATGGCAATATTTAGTAGGTCAACGTCGTGTGCGTCGTGCGCCTTCAGTTTCTTATGATACGCCTGACAGCGTAACCTCTGGGGTAGGCTTTTTTGATGAGGCATTTATGAGTTTTGGTCCATGGTTTAAACATGACATGAAACTGAAGGGCAAAAAAGAATTGATTGTGCCTTATAACAATAACAAAGCAGCCAATGCCGATCCTGAAAAGTTAATGGGAAAACACTTCCTTAACCCAGAATTAGTTCGTTGGGAATTGCACCGTGTATGGGAAGTTGATGCTAATTTAAAAGAAGGCCAAAGACACGTTGTTAACAAGCGTAAGGTTTATGTGGATGAAGATAGTTGGCAAATCCTGTTAACTGATGGTTGGGATGCTGATGGCAAGCTTTGGAGATTTAACTATACATTGACTTATTTAGCACCTGAAATTCCAGCGTTACTAGGTACTGTTATGTGGGGTACCTATAATCTTCAACAAGGTGGTTATTATATTAATGCTGCATTCAATGGTAATTCTATTCAGCCATGGGTTAACCCGAAGATTAATGTGAATATGTTTACACCTGATGCTTTATCAGAACTTGGTGCTAGATAATCTCCGAAGCAAGTAGTAAAACCTTAATAAGGGGGAGCAAGCATGCCCCCCTTTTTTTTAAAGTGAAAATATGAATAAGCAATTATTAAATCTGATATTAGTTGGTACTCTGCTATTTTCATCTCATTCTAGCTTTAGCCAGAACAGTGAGGTAGCGGTAAAAATACCAGATAGCTTAAATAGAAATGCAATCATTTCTCATAAGGCCAGTAGAGCAGTATTACTTGCGGTTACACGTGCAGGGAATCGATTAGTTGCAGCGGGTGAGCGTGGCATTATTTTGACTTCTGATGATAATGGGTTGAGCTGGAAACAAGCGTCAGTGCCGACCAGTACTAATGTAGTTTCTCTAAAGTTTATTGATGATAAGAATGGCTGGGCAACTGGTCATATGGGCATTATCTTAAATACTAAAGATGGTGGCAAAACATGGACCAAACAATTTGATGGGATTCAAGCAGCACAACTCGCTGTTAAAGCGGTTACAGGCTCTGATGATGAACGCGCCATTAAAGAAGCTAACTATTTGATTGCAGATGGCCCAGATAAGCCATTCTTTGACATAGATATGCAAGTGAACGGATACGGAATTGCTATTGGTGCATTTAATTTAGCTTTTGTTACGCGTGATTTTGGCAAAACATGGCAATACCTTTCACCCAATATCAATAACAAGTTAAACCGGCACTTACATCAAATCAATAAAGTAACCCAGGATAAAGTAAACCAGGGCTACGTCATTTTTGGGGAGCAGGGCTTAATTCTATATTCAAGTGATAATGGACAAAGCTTTGATCAATTAAATTCTCCCTATGCTGGTACTTGGTTTGGCATGATAGTGACTCGTGATGGTGCGTGGGTGGCATACGGTCTTAAAGGCAATGCTTATATTTCACGTGATCAGGGTGGTCACTGGTCAAAAATTCAAACTAACACTGAAACATCCATTTCTGTAGCAACAGAACTCAGCGATGGGGCCGTGATTCTTGCCACGCAAGCGGGGGAATTATTAGCAGGAACGAGTAACAGTGATGTGTATAAAGTCATCAAGCAATTACACGGATACCCAATAACCAGTATTGTTGAAGCGGCTTCTGGCGACTTAATCGTCACAGGCTTACGTGGCGTTATTAAAGTCGATAAGAATGCTATAAAAAGTCAGTCAGTAAACTGAATAAAAAGGGTGAAAATCGAATGAAAGAACTTAATACTCAAGATCAAGTGGTTAAATCATTAGTTGATTTTGATCAGAGCTCAGGCAACATATTTGAGCGTTTGTTATTCAACAATCGTCTCATTGTCGTTGGTGTTTGTTTACTCATAACGGTCTTGTTAGGTCTACAGGCTTTAAACCTTAACTTGAATGCCAGTTATGAAAAAATGATTCCTTCAAAGCATCCTTTCGTTCAGAACTACTTAGACAATAAGGAAGATCTAGCTAGTTTAGGCAATTCAATCCGTATCATTGTTGAAGTTAAAGACGGCACCATTTTTGAACCGAAATATTTAGAGACGCTGAAACAAATTAATGACGAGGTTTATTTAATCCCAGGCGTTGATAGACCTTTCATGAAGTCATTGTGGACCACGGCAACACGCTGGGTTGCCGTGACGGAGCAAGGGCTTGAAGGCGGCACGGTGATACCAGATGAGTATGATGGATCACCGACGAGTTTAAACACAGTGCGTGAAAATGTGGCACGTTCTGGTGAAGTGGGACAGCTTGTCGCTGCAAACTTTCAATCAAGCGTAATATTTGTTCCGCTATTAGATAAAAATCAGATCACAGGACAACCACTCAATTATCGCGACTTTAATCAACGAATTGAAGAGGTTCGTAAAAAATACGAGAATGAGAATATCACCATTAGGGTAACTGGTTTTACTAAAGTGATCGGTGAACTAATAGAAGGATTAGTTGAAATATTAGGTTTTTTTGTGTTTGCTGTTGTGGTCGCAGCGATTATGCTGTACTGGTTCACACGTTGCATTCGCTCAACATTATTGGTTGTTACCTGCTCCATGATAGCCGTGTTATGGCAGTTTGGTTTAATGCATCTGTTAGGCTTTGGCCTTGACCCTTATTCAGTGTTGGTATCCTTTTTAATCTTTGCGATTGGCATGAGTCATGGCGCCCAAAAAATGAATGGCATCATGCAAGATGTTGGCCGAGGCATCGATAAATTAGTGGCTGCTAGATATACGTTCAGGCGTTTATTTGCTGCAGGAATCACAGCTTTACTGTGTGATGCAGTTGGTTTTGCGGTTTTATTAATTATTTCAATCAAAGTCATCCAAGACTTGGCGATTATGGCAAGTATTGGCGTTGCCGTGTTGATTTTTACCAATCTGATTTTATTACCTATTTTGCTTTCGTTTGTTGGTGTAAGCCAAAAGGCGGCGACAAGAAGCTACAAAGCCGAACAAGCTGATTTATCTGGCAAAAAGCATTGGCTATGGGGCTTTTTAGATACATTTACCTCTCAACCTGGTGCTGGTATTGCAGTAGCTGCTGGTATTGTACTGACCATTATTGGGCTTGTGGTGAGCTCAAACCTACAAGTAGGGGATTTAGATAGTGGCGCGCCAGAGTTGCGTGCCGACTCTCGTTACAATATTGATAATGCCTACATGGTGAAAAACTATGCCGCGAGTTCTGATATTTTTGTTGTCATGGTAAAAACGCCTACTGACTCATGTACGCGCTATAACACTTTAGCTTTAGTTGATGAATTAGGTTGGCAATTAGAGCAACTGCCAGGTGTAGAAACCACCAATTCAATGGCTAATCTTGCGCGTATGATTTCTGCGGGATACAACGAAGGTAATTTTAAATGGATTGGACTTTCTAGCAATAACGCAGTGTTGGGTGGCATACAACAACGCGCGCCAAGAGAGTTGATCAATGTCGATTGCAGTATGCTAATGCTCTATGTCTATCTGAAAGATCATAAAGCGCAAACATTAATTGATGTTACTAATGCGGTTCAAACATATGTTGATAATCATGATACTGGAGAGGCTAAATTCTTGATGGCTGCTGGCAATGCTGGCATTGAGGCTGCTACCAATATTGTCGTGAAAAAAGCAAACCGCGAAATGATGTTCTGGGTGTTTGCCGTTGTGACAATACTTTGCTGGTTTACTTTCCGTTCTTGGCGCGCTGTGTTAGCTGCAATGTTGCCTTTGGTCATGACTGCTATATTGTGCGAGGCAATGATGGTGGTGTTCGGTATCGGCGTTAAAGTGGCTACCTTACCGGTTATCGCACTCGGTGTCGGCATCGGTATTGATTATGCACTCTATGTGTTATCTGTTGTGTTAGCGCATATGCGTAAAGGCGATAGCTTGTCGGTTGCTTATTATAAGGCTCTATTATTTACTGGGCGGGTCGTTTTATTAACTGCTGCGACCTTAGGTGTGGGCGTAGGGTTCTGGATATTGTCGCCGATTAAGTTCCAAGCCGATATGGGTATTTTGCTTGCCTTCATGTTTGTATGGAATATGCTTGGTGCGCTGATTCTTCTGCCAGCTTTAAGTTACTTTTTACTTGAGAAAAAAAGAGTCAAGGATGAGCGGATGAGTCAGAGTGGCCTGCCCGTTGCCAGTTAATAAAGAGATGTAGATGAGTTTGCTGAGCTATGTTGAAGGTATTGCAGCAATTGACTTTCATGGGTGGAGCAGAAGTCATCTTGCTAACGAATTTTTAAATTTTTTCTTATAGGATCATTCGATAAATGGACGCTAAATATTTAACTATTAATGGTTGCAAGATTCGTTATTTTGATAACGAGAAGAGTGGGCCAGTGTTGTTCTTATCCCACGGTGTTGGCGCATCATTAGAGTTTTGGGAAGAACTCATCACACAACAGGACAATGCATTTCGAATGATTGCATGGGACTATCCAGGACATGGTCGTTCAGATTTCTTAAATGATAAAGATTATCGCTTAGATGTTTTTGCACAGTATGCTTGGCAATTATTAGTCCATCTTAAAATTAATAATGCCACATTAATTGGTAACTCTCTTGGTGGTGCGGTGTCTTTAAGAATGCTCAAACAGAAAGAGTCGCGTGTGGATAAACTTGTATTGCTTAACGCTGCAATGCTTGGTAACGATGCACCACT
>JANOHT010000178.1:0-21853 GCA_031406605.1 Methylotenera sp.
TTGAGCAAGCAAATATTGGGCATATCGCACGAACAGTCAGTGAAACAACTGAGCAGCTACAGCGCTTGCAGCATAATTTAGATAACATTCAGCTGATCTCAGTCGAAGTGCTGAAAGAAAAAGAAGTGCTATTTAATAGTGCAGAAGTTGAAATTGCTAATATTGAGAAATCAATAGCAAATACACTGCATAACGAGCAGGGGCTGAGTACAACACTCAAAAATAGCAGAGAGTTACAACAAGCACAGCAACGAGAATTACATGTATTAGAAGCTGAAATTAGTTCGTTAACTAAAATTCAGCAAGCAACGAAAAGTGGTAATAATGAAGCGACCTTAGTTGCCTGGCTAAAAAACACTGGTTTAGAAAGTAGTGCGCGAATTTGGCAAGGTGTCAGCATCAAATCGGGCTGGGAAACCGCCTTAGAAGCTGTGTTAGGCGTTAGGTTGAATGCAATTGTGCATAATGAGTTAACTTATAAAAATAAGCCGCCTGCAGCGTTAACAATTGCATTAACAGCGCCTGATAATGTCACTCAGCCTGATAAAACACAAAATAGTTCTTTGTATCACTTAATAGAGAAGGTTAATTCAAATTGTCAGGCAGTGTTGCAAGATTGGCTGGCAAGCGCATTTTTGCTAGAAGATGGCGAAGATGTTACTTCGGCTAGACTGACACTCAGTAACGGTGAATGTTTGGTGAATAAAGCGGGTGATATTTATACACGGCATAGCGTTACATACTTTGGCGCGCAATCATTAATGCACGGTGTGCTGGAAAGGCAAGCTCAGCTTGAGGGTTTGCAAAGACAACTGCCAAACTTACAAGATAGTTCTGCGAGGGTAAATCAGGATATAGTCCAGCAGGAGCTTAAATTACAAGCGCTGCGTATAGAACATCAGTCACATAATTTGCAGCTAAAAACTGCAACTCAACAAGCACATCAACTTAATTTAGCGCTACAGCAGCTCAAACAACAGCAAGCCAATACTTTGCAGCGACAAAAAACACTGCAGGTAGATTTTGGTCTAGCGAGTGAAAAATTACTAAAACTTAAGGCTGAAGTTGCCGCTAAAGAACAATCAGTGAATGAAATTTCACTAGGTTTGAGCCAATTGCAAGCTGAAAAACTATTGGCAGAAACCAACAAGCAAGTAGCTGAATCCAGCTTTAATGAAGCACGTAGTGCATTGCAAATATTAGAGCGAACCCATCAAGAAAAAACCTTTAATTTAAAATTAAATACTAATAATATCAATGAATTAAATAATAAAATTAATCATTTACTTGAAGAAAATATTAGCCTTAAATTGCGTTGTAGTGAGGTTGAGACTACATTAGCTGCAACTAAAATGGAAACGTTAAAGACTAATTTAGAGGGCGCTCTGAATCTTAAGCAACAACATGAGCAACGATTGGCAGAGGCTCGCAATAAAATGAGTGAATGCGAGCAAGCACTGCAACAGCAAGAGCGTACGCGTATGCAAAATGAACAGTTGTTGCATCCGCTACGCGATAAACTAGAAGCGAGCCGGCTTGCTGAACAAGAAGCACGTTTGTATTTTGAGCAATGCCAGACTGAACTAGCGGCTTCTAGTATTAGTGAGTTGCAGCTTGCAGAAAATCTTGAGTCATTAAAAGTAAATAATGGTGATGGCGCGTATAAAGTCAGTGATTTAGAAAGAAAGAGAAATAAACTGACGCTAGATATTGAAGAATTGGGCGCGGTGAACCTTGCGGCAATACAAGAGTTAGAAACTGAGCAAACCCGTAAGCAGTATTTGGATAGTCAGTGTAAAGACTTGACTGATGCAAGTGAAACGCTGGAAGACGCGATTCGTAAGATAGATAAAGAAACAAGAGGGCGCTTGCAAACTACGTTTGACGAGGCGAACCGCCATTTTAATGAGTTATTTACTACCTTATTTGGTGGTGGCCAAGCACGATTAGAATTGCTTGGCGAAGAGATTTTAGATACTGGCATGCAGGTGTTTGCGCAACCGCCAGGTAAGAAAAATAGCACGATACATTTGTTATCTGGCGGTGAAAAAGCTTTAACTGCGCTGGCATTGGTATTTGCCTTGTTTAGATTGAATCCTGCGCCATTTTGCTTGATGGATGAAGTGGATGCGCCATTGGATGACAGTAATACTGAGCGCTTTTGTGCAATGGTGAAAAAAATGTCCGAAAAAACACAGTTTTTATATGTGAGTCATAATAAAATAACCATGGAAATGGCACAGCAATTGATAGGTGTTACTATGCAAGAGTCTGGTGTTTCGCGTATTGTGGATGTAGATATGGAAGCCGCTGTGCGTATGGTTGAGACTATTACTGCTTAGCAATGTTAGCTTGAGAGAAGGCTAAAAATGTTGAATATCTTACAAATGTCAAAAGTGCCTTAAGCTAGAGTCAAAAAATGCTGAAGGTCAAAAATGCTGAAGGTTAAGAGTAATGAGTGATTTGCAAATAGTATTAATTGTCATCGGAGTGCTGATTATATTAGCGGTGCTAATGGTGAACTGGTGGCAAGAGCGCAAGTTCCATCAACAGGTAAATGATAGTTTTTCGCCGCTGCAAAGTGATGCGTTGTTAGATGACTTCGATACTGATGACCCATATCACAATACCCAACACCTCAATCAACCAAGCTTAGATGCAGCTGGTCGTCATCATGACAATGATTTTGCAACTGGATCTATTGAAGATAATGACTTTTCATTTAAGAAACCGTTATCTGATGTAGAGTTCTCGTTCGATGTTAAGGCGTTGGATGACGTAAACGCAGATTTCATTGTTCCGACTGCAAAAGTGCAGCCAAGCAGTCATGCAAATGTCGATTTGAATGAGAAAACAGCACAACATTATGATATTAAAGCAATATTTGCCGATGCTTTCAGTCATGCTAAAGACCCGGATTCCGATAGGGATGAGCCACTATTGGCGAAAAAACACGTAATATTCAATCAAGAAAATGTTTCTGATTTAGCACCAACAAAAGATAGCGTCCGAATAGAACCTAAATTTGAAGGCGATACTTTAAATAATTCGAATTCAGATGATTTAAAAGAGCATGTATTGGATGAACTGAAGTCTGATGAATTTGAGGTGAGTTTGCCCACGATGTTAAACGGGCAAATGGATTTAACGGCGTTATTGTATTTAGCTGATGCATCATCATTAAGTTCACTTACTAGCACGTTAGCCAGCCTGTTGGAAGGTTATGATAAACCTGTTTTTGTGCATGTACTGCAATCAAGTAAAGCTTCAGATGATTTTAAAAATCAAGTATGGCATTCGCTGAATGAGGCTGTACCACATCAATTAGTCACTAGAGTTGCTTGTAGTTTGCAGTTGGCAGATCGTGCTGGAGCCGTCACACGTTATATGCTTAATCGTTTCCAATTGGCCGTTGAAACGGCTGGGTTAGATATCAATGCGCACGTAGAGTGGCAAAGCAGTGGTGACGCACTGACTACGGCAACAGCACTGGATTCGTTTTGTATTGATGTTGATAAAACGATTGGATTTCATTTAGTTCATGGTGAGAACGGTGCGTTTACGGGCACCAAATTGAGAGGGTTAGCTGAAGCACAAGGTTTCACGCTCTCTGCTGACGGGTTGTTTAAATATTTTGATGTAACTTCACGTGAATCAACATTTGTGATGTTCAATCGTGAGGATAATCCATTTAGTGCTGAAATGTTAAGAGCTTCAGTAGTGAAAGGTGTGACTTTCCAGTTTGATATTCCACATATCAAACAGTGCACACAGGCATTTAGCCAAATGGTGCAAGTCGCGCGACAAATGGAAATTGGTTTAAATGCAGTGTTAGTTGATGACAATAACAGATTGTTGGGCGATATACAGATTGAAAAAATCCGTCAACAACTCAAAGTGATTCATGCCACTATGCTGGTGCGCGGCATCATACCTGGCTCAGATAGCGCATTGAGGTTATTTTCTTAAATGGTTGATAGTAGGCAAAGTACGCTAGATTTAACGTTAAATCATTCGAACACAAAAGCAACATTAGAAAAACGATACGCAGAGCTACTCGAACTACTCGCTCGTTATGACCATGAATACTATGTGTTAGATGCACCGTCTGTGCCTGATAGCGAGTATGACAAGGTCTTTAACGAGTTGATAAGTCTAGAAAACTTTCACCCAACCCTAGTTACTCCAGATTCACCATCACAGCGCGTAAGCGGATCAGCCGTTAATGCTTTTAACAGCATTACACATCGCCAAGCAATGTTGTCATTAAACAATGTTTTTGAAGATGACGAGTTAATGGCGTTTGATAAACGTATTCGTGATGCATTAGGTCAAGATAACATTGAGTATGCCGTTGAACCTAAATTTGATGGCTTAGCTATTACGCTTACCTATGAAAATGGTGTATTTACTCAAGGCGCTACTCGTGGTGATGGCTATACCGGTGAAGATGTTACGCACAATCTTCGCACATTGAGAGGTATTCCAAAAAAGCTTGACTGCCCAAATCCGCCAAGGTTACTCGAAGTACGTGGTGAAGTATTCATGTTTAAACGCGATTTCGAAAAGTTGAATCAATCGCAGCTTAAAAAGAGTGAAAAGCTATTCGCAAATCCACGCAATGCTGCGGCTGGTAGCCTTCGTCAGCTTGATGCAAAGGTAACCGCCACACGACCATTAAGTTTTTTTGCCTATGGTTTAGGTGCAGCCGATGGCGTGCCTACGTTAACTAGTCACAGCATGGCAATGGATTATTTAGCAAGCCTAAAGTTTCCAGTGAGTAGTGAGCGAGCCGTGGTTAAAGGCTTGTCTGGTTTGCTTGCGTATTACCAAAGCATTGGTAATAGTCGTGCACAATTACCTTTTGATATTGATGGGGTGGTCTACAAGGTAAATGCTTTTAACCAGCAAAATGAATTGGGGTACGTTTCGCGTGCCCCACGCTGGGCAATTGCACATAAATTTCCGGCACAAGAGGCATTAACCCTCGTAGAGGATATCACCGTACAGGTAGGCCGCACGGGCGCCATCACGCCAGTTGCAAGGTTAAAGCCTGTATTTGTAGGTGGTGTAACAGTCACTAACGCGACCTTACACAATGAAGATGAAGTGCGCCGTAAGGATATTCATATCGGCGACACGGTAACTGTACGCAGGGCTGGTGACGTGATTCCTGAAGTAGTCAACGTCGTACTAGAAAGAAGACCTCCAAATGCACAAAGTTTTACAATGCCTACGGTTTGTCCTGAATGTGGCTCGCATATTCTAAGGCAGAAAGATGAAGCAATTGCACGTTGCACGGGCGGTTTGTTTTGCCCAGCACAGCGTAAACAAGCGATTATTCATTATGCATCTCGACGTGCCATGGATATTGAAGGTTTAGGCGAAAAGTTAGTCGATCAATTAGTTGAAGCCAATTTGGTACATCACTTAGCAGATATCTATAAATTAGATCTAAGCACGCTAAGTAATCTCGATCGCATGGCTACTAAATCTGCAACCAATATATTAGATGCACTGGAAAGTAGTAAGTCAACCACGCTTGCACGCTTTATCTATTCACTTGGTATGCGCAATGTGGGTGAAGCGACTGCTAAAGATTTAGCTAAACATTTTGGTAAGTTATCAGCCATCATGCAAGCCGATGTTGAGGCATTGTTACAGGTGAATGATGTGGGCCCAGTGGTTGCAGAGTCCATTATGAATTTTTTTGCTGAAGCGCATAATCAAGAAGTCATAAAAGCATTATTGGAAGCAGGCCTCACTTGGCCGGAATCAGATGGCAAACAAGTGGCGACTGGCAATTTTGTAGGCAAAACCTTTGTGCTCACAGGTACATTACCCCATCTGTCGCGTGATAGCGCAAAAGCTATGATAGAGGCGGTGGGTGGCAAGGTTAGCGGTAGCGTGTCGAAAAAAACGGATTACGTTATTGCCGGTAGCGATGCAGGAAGTAAGCTCGATAAAGCGCAAGAGCTCGGTTTAAGCATTCTAGATGAAGCGGCGTTCACAGCGTTATTAGCTTGAAAACTCCGTTAACAAATCAAGTGATGAAAACCAAAATATGATGCGCAAAGAGATGAATAGTCAGGATGACCAATATCTTGAGCAAGACTTCGTTAAAAAAGTCATCGCAATTGCAAAAGCTGCGGGGGCTGCCATTATGCAAGTCTATTCAACAGATTTCAGTGTGGTTAAAAAAGATGATAATTCTCCGCTGACGCAAGCTGATTTAGCTGCACACCATGTCATTATTTCAGCGCTTGATATGCTCACGCCGCATATTCCTATATTGTCTGAGGAATCAGAAACTATTGATTATAAGACTCGCAAACAATGGCCTTTATATTGGTTAATAGACCCATTGGACGGCACGCGTGAGTTTGTAAAGCGTAATGGTGAGTTTACGGTGAACATTGCGCTAATACATGGCAATGTTGCTGTGTTGGGCGTGGTATATGCCCCCGTGACAGAAGTGTTATATTTCGCATCACGTGGACATGGCGCGCATAAACAGATAAAAAATGAAGCAGCACTCAAAATTCATACCAAATCACTTAATCTTAAGCAGCCAATAGTTGCAGGTAGCCGTTCACACACAGACGAAAAAATGCAGCGTTTTATGCAGAACTTAGAACAACATATGCTAGAACAATGCGCTGACTCTAAACTCGAACTTATTAGTATAGGCAGCTCTCTAAAAATCTGTTTGGTGGCTGAGGGTGCTGCAGATTTGTATCCTAGGCTAGGACCGACTTGTGAGTGGGATACTGCTGCAGCGCATTGCGTGTTAATGGAGGCCGGCGGAGATATTGTAGATGTTGCAGGGTTAAGTTTGACTTACAACACAAAGCCTTCATTGTTAAATCCTTGTTTTTTTGCTAAAAGTGGCACCGACCACGATTGGGCAAATTATTTGTAAAATTGTAATTACTTTACCTAAAACAATTAAAACATTCACATAATTAAATCAGTAAAACTAGAAAGAGATTCTATAAAATGAAATTACAAGTAACTTTAAGTTCTATTCTTATCACATTGTTTTTTAATAATGTTTATGCGGCTTCTACTGAAGCGACTGCGTGTAATCAGGCGCTTGAAAAGGGTGATAGCATTACTGCATTAACACTGGCTAACAAGTCGTTGAGTAGCAATAAAAACGATAGAGATGCGCTAGTATGTCAAGGTCGTGCGTTGAGTGCTAAAGGTGATTTTAAAACTGCGTTAAATTCATTCAATGCTGCAACAGAAAATTCAAAAGATGCTTTTGATAAAACCATTTCAACGCTGCTTGCAGGGCATGCATACAAAGCACTAAAGCAATATGAACAAGCGATTGCGAGCTATAAGCAAACCGTCACCAATGCACAAGCGGCTAATAATCAAGCATTTGTGCGTATTGCACACAACGCGATTGGGGATGCTTACTTTGAAAATAACCAGTTAGCATTAGCTTTGCCTGAGTATATGACAGGTAGCAAGCTGGCAGAAAACGATAATGAGCGTGGCGAAAGCTATGAAAAAATTGCATTGACGCACCATCTTATGAATCAGCATAATGCGGCGCTTGAGTATCAAATCAAAGCTTACTTAATGAATGAGCAAGTAGCGACTTTAGATCAATATGCGCATTCAAGTATTGAATTAGGCCGTTACTATACGATTACAAAAAACTATACCAGCGCTGAAAATGTGCTTAATAAAATTATTAAATTTGCGAAAGAGCAGGGTGGTGCTTACTTTGAAGCGCAAGGCAGTTATGTGCTGGCAAAGCTTAAAGTAGCCACTGGTGATATTCCAGCTGCTAAGGCTTTGATTGCACATGCAAAGTTAATTGCTAAAAACACTAATGATAAAGCGTTAGATATAGAGATTGATCAAGAAACCAAAGGCTTAATCTAAACTCCTCGGCTAAGTGATTTAATTTAAAACTTTTGTAAGGAAAAGCACCTCAAATCGACTTACATACAACATTAATGATTCATTAATTTTTTACTAGGTCGACGCCATGATTATTCTAACCAAATCCGACATCATTCCATCTGAAATCACACCGATAGACGTGTTTGAAAATAGGCGGGAATTTATCCAAAAAGCCGGGTTTGGCTTATTGGCAGGCACTGCAGCAATACTAAGTAACCCTTTGTATGCGGGCACGGTAAGTTCAGGTACTACCGAAGGTGCTGGCAGGTTAGTTGGACGTGCCAATGCCCCCGCCGTGTACAAGTCCAGTGGTACTCGGCAAAAAATTTCAAATTACACTAAAACTAATTATGGCGCCGGTGAAAAGCTCACATCCTATAATGACATTACCACCTATAACAATTATTACGAATTTGGCACCGATAAAAGTGAGCCAGCCATTAATTCTAAATTGTTTAAACCTAGTCCTTGGACTGTCAGCATTGAAGGGGAAGTTAAAAAAAATAAAACCATTAGCATTCAAGATATTTACAAGCTGGCGCCTTTAGAAGAGCGTATTTATCGTATGCGCTGTGTAGAAGGGTGGTCTATGGTTATTCCTTGGATTGGTCTGCCGCTTGCGCAATTGATTAAATGGGCTGAGCCAAATTCAAATGCTAAGTATGTAGAATTTATATCACTGGCTGACCCGCAGCAAATGTCTGGTGTAAATATTCCTGTGCTGGATTGGCCTTACACAGAAGCCTTACGTATGGATGAAGCGATGAATCCACTCACTATTATGGCTGTTGGGCTCTATGGTGAGCAGTTGCCAAATCAAAATGGTGCGCCTATGCGCTTAGTGGTGCCTTGGAAATATGGTTTTAAGGGTGCTAAAGCTATCGTTAAAATACGCTTCACTGAAAAAATGCCACTAACCAGTTGGATGAAAGCAGGGCCAAATGAATATGGCTTTTATGCAAATGTAAATCCTCAAGTTGAGCACCCACGTTGGACGCAATCTTCTGAGAAGCGCATAGGTACAGGCTTGTTTGCAGGCCGTATTAAAACGCAGATGTTTAACGGCTACACAGAGCAGGTAGGGCAGATGTACGCAGGTTTAGATTTGCGTAAAAACTTTTAAGGTGGCTTTAATGTCTCGATTTTTAAATATTTCACTGGTAATCAATATGCTAAATACGCTAATTGCTACGCCAAATAGAAAGCAAATCTCATGGATCAAGGGGTTTGTTTTCGCACTATGCTTGGTGCCATTAGTAAGGCTTTTTTGGCTGGGTTTTCATGATGATTTATCTGCCAATCCCGTTGAGTTTGCTGAGCGCTCTACAGGTTATTGGGCATTGTTCATATTATTAGCCACTTTAGCACTTACGCCAATTAAATTACTTACTGGCAAAGTTTGGCAAATTCAGTTGCGCCGTATGTTAGGTTTGTTTATGTTTTTCTACGCCTGCTTACACATTACTGCTTACCTTTGGCTTGATTTTGCCTTTAATTGGATAGAAATTACTAAAGATATTGCTAAACATCCTCGTATTCTCGTTGGGTTCGCTGCATTCGTGTTAACGATTCCATTGGCCATCACTTCAAATAACGCAATGGTGAGAAGACTGCGGGAACATTGGAAACAACTACATCAATTAGTGTACTTAATTGCAGTTTTAGGTGTAGTTCACTTTTGGTGGTTAGTTAAAAAAGACATTCGCGAGCCCTTGTTGTACGCAATTATCTTATTTGTATTGCTGGCAATTCGCGTGTATTACAAGAAGCTATCAAAACAAACCAAGACCAATCATAAAGTGCCCAATACAGCTATTCGGCAGCCTGTTTAAGTGTGTTTAATGCACTTGATAATCGACTAACTAAACTTGTAAAAAAATCCTTATATAAACTTTTGATGTAAGTATTGGTTAGTTACAACGACTAATTAACACAGTCAGATTAGCTAAATATAATCTTACGATTAATCTAAGGTTAAAAATATAAGGGGATTTAAATGCAAGTTTGTTCAGTAGTTACTAGAGGCATAAATTTATATAGAAAATCCGTATGTCACCTCAATTTCTTCTCTGATAGTGTCCCGCAGTTATTTTTACGCTTGATCCTTGCATGGGAGTTTGGCAAAGCCGGATTTGAGAAGTTTAACGGTACCAATTGGTTCGCTGACATTACTTTTCCATTCCCATTCAACCTGTTATCTCCTGAAATAAGCTGGACAATGGCGACGTACTTTGAGATATTTGGTGCAATAGCTTTGGTTTTAGGTTTAGCTACACGCTTTTTTTCAATTTCATTAATTATTTTAACCATAGTTGCTATAGCTTCAGTTCATTGGCCAGAACAATATGTCAGCTTAAGTAATTTATTAACTGGTTTTAGAATTGAAGATGAAGCTGGAGACGGCTTTGGTAACTATGAGCTGCCGTTATTATTTATCGTCATGTTGTTGCCATTGTTATTTGGCGGGGCTGGAAAAATAAGCTTGGATTACTTAATCAATAAGAAAGTAGACGGGTAAGGGTGATTGTATTTCCGTACTAATTTCCTTCTGGTTTATTTAATACGGCAATTAGGATTGACTCAGGGTGACTTTAAGTAAATACTAGATTTTGAAAATAAACTATTGAGAATGCAATCATGCAAGCGAGCTTAAACCTATCTGAGCGTGAAAAAAATCGTCTAATTGCTTTAAGAAAGCTTAATGTTCTTGATTCCCCATTTGAAACCTTGTTTGATGGTATTGCCAAAGCTGCTAGCGAAATTTGTAAAACGCCAATTGCATTGATTTCGTTAGTTGACGAACATCGTCAGTGGTTTAAAGCTAACTATGGATTAACTGGCGTTACAGATACTCCCAGAGAATTTTCTTTTTGCCAGCAGACAATATTATCTAATGAATTGATGGAAGTGAAAGATGCAACCAAAGATGAACGTTTTAAAGACAATCCACTAGTAAAAGCTTCACCTCAAATACGTTTTTATGCAGGTGCACCTATAACTTTACCCTTAGGTGAAAATATTGGCTCACTTTGCGTGATTGACACTAAAGAAAACATGTTAGATGAAAATCAGAAAGTTGCCTTAGTCTCACTTGCAAGAATTATTTCACAATGTTTAGTCATGAGACAGAACAATCATAAAGTCTGGGACAGCATAACTCTTACATAAGCAATCGTATATAAAACAAAAAAGCCGACAGAAATGCCGGCTTTTATTTTTTGTAGTTGATACCAAGGTATTAACCGATTAAAAATAATTCGTTATAGAGAGGGTATTAAATTGACGTTTTTACAAACTTCATAAATCTCATCATTCGCTGCTTCGACATCGTTGTATTATTTTACATAATATACATTATGCGAATAAAAATTTTACGGTAGCTAGTTAAACATTAGACTGTGAACCCTTTCAATATAGTACGTGGAAGTAAATTAGGTGACATTTTGTGCACAAATGCCAAATAAATAAAAGTTATCCTCAAATGACTTTTTTAGTTCTTCGCTTGCAATCCTTTATTTATTTGGATTGAAAGTAATTTTTATCAATCCTATTTTTAATAAATCTATTTCCATATAGTATTTTGCAAAATTTGATTTAAATGTGGGCTTACCTATAATGACATAATTACTTCTAAAATTATTTTTTCTGTAATTTTGTGAGTGCCCTATTGTTACTTTTAATAGCCAGGGCCCTCATCTTAAATTTAGTCCCAACACACTTGATATCAAACTTAAGAATTTATAGTTATTTTGCTCCTGTTTTAGAAACAGAATTCCTGTACTTACATTCTAATAAACTTAATTTAGTTGATGCGCTTCGTAGCTGCTTACTCACTTCCGTGAACCTACCAGATGTAATTCCTAATTTTTCTTGTAGATTTGCTATTTCCTTGTGTTGCTGTGAAAGCGTTTTGTTATAAGTAACCCGATCAGCAGCATTCGCTTTTCGTATACTCTGAATCTCTTTTTCCAACTTGAGTACTTGTTGTCTGCTACGGTCCACTTCTAATAACGATTTTCTTTCCAATTCCGTATAGCGATCCTCGGCTTTTGATAAAGCTGTGCTATTAACCTCTAAATCACGACTAAAAGCTGTTCTTGCTTCATTTGTAACCCTGGTTAATTCATCATTAGCGTTTTTAAGCGCTTTTAACTCATTTTCACGATTGGTTAATGCTTGAGTATTGACAGACAATAAATAATCAGCCTCAGAGAGTCGTTTTAAAGCGTTTTCTAACTTTGTTTGTGTATCTATTAACAATGACTCAGTTTTTACGGTATTTTCATTAGCTGTATCTGTTTGACTCTTAAATTGAAGGATTTCTGAAGATGCATGATCAATTAATTCTGAAAATCCAGACTGGGCCGCTTTTTGGGCTTCATTCCATAGCGTGGCAATAAAATCTCCAGCCGCAATTCCAATATTTTCAGGAATATCGGAACGTTCGATCCGTACTCTGCTTTTTTCACGTAATTCAAGCCAGAATTTATTAAGCGCATCTGCCGGTGCTGACATGCTACCTCTACGCACATACTGATATAACTTGTTGGCTGTAGGTGTAATGCCATATCGAAAAAACAAGAGCACACAGACCTCGCGGTAGATGTCTTTGCTTTCTTCAAACTGGTTTTTTATCTTTTCAACTTCGTTATGCAGCTGCTGTTCGTTAATAATGTCAGTATTCATGATATTTTCTCCTAGTGCATCCGTTAATACTACAACGTATTACATTGTGAATACAATTATTTAGGACTAACTTTTGACATTACTATTCTAATGTCAAATAATATCTGAACTTCCCATTTCAAAAGTATCGAGACCTGAAAATTGACTTTGCAGACTAAATTAACTGTTATCCCCGCCATTACAACGATTGATTCAGTGCAACTTTCGTCTGAATTGGATGGCAGAAATGGTCACAATCGAGCGACTGGCAATCGCCCGCAGATTACGGCCAACACTGATGCTGATGCCATTAAGGTATGGCTATCTCGCTATCTTGATACTAAGACCACTTTCGACAGTTATCGTAAAGAAGCCGAACGGCTATTGTTGTGGTCAGTATTAGAACTCGGCAAACCGTTGTCGTCATTAAGCCATGAGGATTTCTTGCTATATCAACGCTTTCTAGCTAATCCTCAACCGGAGGAACGCTGGATTATGACGCAGCGTAAAGTTGCTAGAGACGACCCACAATGGCGACCGTTTGCGGGCCCCCTCTCCCCTACCAGTCAGCGCCAAGCCATTGTTATTTTGAACGGCATGTTTTCCTGGTTGGTAAATGCTGGCTACCTAGCTGGTAACCCGCTGTCTTTATCCAGGAACCGTCAGCGTAAAGCCAAGCCTAGAATTACGCGCTTCTTAGATGAGGATCTATGGAAAGAAGTAAAGCTCACGATCGAAAGCATGCCCCGAGAAAGCAATCGCGAGCGCGAGCATTACCAGCGTGTACGTTGGTTGTTTTCATTGTTGTATATAACAGGACTCCGTGTATCTGAAGTCACGCAAAATACCATGGGGGGATTTTTTGATCGCAAAGACAAAAGCAGCGAAACAAGGTGGTGGTTGGAAATTACAGGTAAGGGGGATAAAACCCGCATTGTGCCTGCTACGAATGAACTGATGCTTGAGCTGAGCAGATATCGTCGTGAAATGGGCCTTCATTTGACGCCTATCGAAGGCGAATCGACTCCGCTATTGTTACCTATAGGAGGCAAGCTAAGGGCAATGACCAGAAGTGCAATTCATCTGATTCTTAAAAAAATTTTTAATAGCACAGCAAAACGTTTACGAGAGCGAGGCCCAGATTGTTTGGTTCAAGCTGCCAGGCTAGAAGCTGCTTCAGCGCATTGGATGAGGCATACAGCAGGCTCTAATATGACCTCGGCAGACATGGATATTAGGCATGTTCGAGACAATTTAGGCCATGAGTCTCTCACAACAACAAATAATTATCTGCATTCCGAGGATGATAAACGACATCAGGATACAGAAGAACATCATAGATTAAATTGGTAGATTTTATTTTTTGCCTGTTTGAGAATGTAATGCTAAGCCTTTGATACCCGCATTGTTGAATTGCACTCAGAATTGCCCTACCTAGCGATAAAAAAAATTGCACTCGAAAATGACCCACGAACCGATACTATTCTACTCAAATGGGAATGTTTCAGGCAACGGCATTGGTTCAATATGGATTTAGTTGTGGATTTTTCATTAGTGGAATCATCAAAAAATGAGGATTCTATGCGAAAAAAACTAAACTTCAGTGAAGATGTTCCTAGGCATTTAGGTTGAATAGTTACAAATTATTAAATCCTTATTGGGCTCTATGAAGTCCTGTCTGTTGTATCGCAGGATTGCCCATTGTGTTTTTATGATTTACTTTAAATTTATATTTCCTTATGCGTATTACCGAACAGATGCTCACGTCTAAATAAGTAAAACTAATCATTTAATAGAGTCTTTTACGAGTTTATTTATGCAAATCACAGATTTGAATTATAAAAAAAGAAGTCATTTGAAAGAATATAAAACTTCATCCATAATAAAATGGTGTGTTTTATGAAAGCACTTGTTTACGAAAGTGTTGGAAAGAAAGCTTTACGTGATCGGCCTACTCCACAAATATTAGAAACAACTGATGCAATCATTAAAATTACTAAAACAACCATTTGTGGTACAGACCTGCATATTCTTAAAGGTGATGTGCCTAGCTGTAAGCCTGGACGAATTTTAGGACATGAAGGTGTTGGGATAGTGGAAAAAACGGGATCTGGGGTGGCTACTTTTAAAGTTGGCGATCACGTTTTGATTTCATGCATTAGTTCTTGTGGTAAGTGTGAGTACTGCAGAAAGCAAATGTATTCACATTGCACCACTGGTGGTTGGTTACTTGGCAATACCATAGATGGCACTCAAGCTGAATTCGTCCGTATTCCTTACGCAGATAGCAGTCTTTACTTGGTTCCAGAAGGTTCAGATGAGGACGCATTAGTTATGCTAAGCGATATATTGCCAACCGGCTTTGAGTGCGGCGTACTCAATGGCAAAGTAAAGCCAGGTAGTTCAGTTGCTATTGTAGGTTCAGGACCAATTGGACTTGCGGCTTTACTTACTGCTCAGCTTTATTCCCCTGCAGAAATTATCATGGTCGACATTGAGGATAATCGTCTTGAAGTGGCCAAACGTTTCGGGGCTAATGCAATCTTGAACAGTAGTAAATCAAATGTTATTGATGAAATCATGAAACTAACCAATCAACAAGGTGTTGATACTGCAATCGAAGCTGTAGGCATTCCAGCAACTTTTGAAATTTGTGAAAAAATCATAGCACCTGGAGGTACGATTGCCAATATTGGTGTGCATGGTACCAAAGTAGATTTACATTTAGAAAATCTTTGGGACCGGAATATTACGATTACAACTGGGTTGGTTGATACTGAGAGTACAGCTATGCTACTTAAATTAGTGCAGTCAAAAAAAATTGACGCCAAACTACTCATTACGCATCGGTTCAAACTTGATGATGCTCTTAATGCATATAAGACCTTTGAAGATGCTGCCAATACTAATGCACTCAAGGTTCTGATTGAAGTTTAAGCTGATATTTGAATTTATGATTTGACACTTACTTATAGTTGAGAGGTTTACATGTATTACATAGTTGAAACCGAAAAGTCCTTCGAGAAAGCATCTGAAGACCTTGAGTCGGCCGTAAAAAATCACCAGTTCGGAGTTTTGTATGTACATGATTTGGGTGGCACGCTTCGTAGTAAAGGTATTGAGTTTAAAGAGCAATGTAAAATTTTTGAAGTCTGCAATCCCATTCAGGCTGCAAAGGTATTAGCTATAGACATGCGATTGAACATGGCTCTGCCTTGCCGTATCTCTGTATTTACTGAAATGGGTAAAACAAAAATCGGACTTATTAAGCCTGAGAAAATGCTATCAGCTTTGTCACAAGATCCGGGTTTAGCTCAAATTGCTAAAGAGGTTGAAGAAAAATCAATTCTTATTGTTAATGATGCTAAGTGAGGTAATGGACTTCCCATAGTTCTGTGGGCATTCAAAATTAATGAATATATCGATTGAAAGGTGTAATAAATTCATATCATGAAAAAATTATCAGTTTTAATGTTACTACTAAGTGCTTTTGCATTTACTGGATGCCATCACTTCGGTCATCACTGCCCACCAGGCCAAGCTAAAAAAGGTAATTGTTAACCCTTTTACATAAGCAAGCATTTCAATCAAAATTGCTTAGCTTAGCAACCTACACACTGTAGGCTAGCTAGTTACTGACTGCTGTCAGTCAAGGCTTGTCCAAGTTTATCCACTCTCTTGTATGAATATCTCATTCATATTTACTAACAACCCCCTGCATTTTCATGTATTTCCTAACTTATTAAATTTACATTTTCCATATGTTTGCTATCGCACGTGATTGAGTTTGCGTTTAGCCTATACTAAAATATTGCAACCTTAACATTTCGTCTAATGTTTAAACCAAGCTAAGCCAAGCATGCCGACCCCTCAAGATAATATTTATGATGTCCTCGTCCCAATTGCTACCGATAATACTGGATTAACTTTCAAAGAAGCCGCTCAGCGGCTTAAGACAGACGGTTACAACGAACTCCCCTCACACAATAAACGCGGGTTTTTAAGAATATTGTTAGAAATTATTCGACAACCCATGTTTGCATTATTAATTGGGGGTGGATTTGTTTATTTATTACTTGGCGATCGCGTAGAAGCTCTATTTCTACTGGTATTCGCATGTTTATCCGTAGCGATTACCATCGTGCAGGAATCTCGCAGCGAAAAAGTTCTAGAAGCCTTACGCAATTTAGCTAGCCCACGTGCAACAGTTATTCGCGAAGGCAACAGAATATCTATTGCTGGTCGCGAAGTAGTCATGAGTGAATTGATGGTGATTACTGAAGGTGACCGAGTCGCTGCTGATGCAACCCTAATCTCTGCACATGACTTATTGCTAGATGAATCATTGCTGACTGGTGAATCGGTAGCGGTAGGTAAATTGGCACAGCAAAACCTAATTGATGGACAAGCTAATAATAGATTGGCAGTAACACCTGGCGGTGAAAATTCACCCTATGTTTTTGCAGGCTCTTTGGTTGTACGTGGCACAGGGCTTGCACAAGTGCACGCTACGGGCGCTCGGAGCGAAATGGGAAAAATAGGTCATGCACTGGAAACAATAGATAGTCAACAACCCCACCTACAAAAACAATTACACGGCCTAGTTCGCAACTTCACAGTTATTGGCGCTATTGCTGGGGGAGTAGCTGTCTTGTTGTATGGGCTTTTACGCGACTCTTGGCTTGAGGCGATGCTGAGCGGTATTGCGCTCGGCATGTCATTATTGCCTGAAGAGTTTCCACTGGTTATGGCAGTGTTCATGGCAATGGGTGCATGGCGTATATCGAAGGCGCGTGTGCTAACCAGACGCGCATCAGCGATTGAATCTCTAGGTGCTACAACGGTATTATGTACTGACAAAACTGGCACTTTAACTGAAAATAAAATGTCGTTAGTCTCCATTCATACTAATGATGAGACTTGGACAGAAAGTAACAATAAAGTTGTAACAGCCGATATTCAAACAGTATTGGAAACAGCTTTCTTAGCTTGCTCACAACAGCCAACCGACCCAATGGATATTGCTATTCACAAACTAGAAAAGGCAAACATTGGCAAAAATGTTGTCAATTTTGACAAATATCAACTGATTCGCGCTTATGGCCTTAGGCCAGATTGTTTTGCAGTGGCTAATATACTTTCTATCAGCAATGGGGACACTAAGGCTTATGCGAAAGGTGCGCTAGAAACGATTTCAGCACTATGTCATTTAACAGAAGGTCAATTATCAACAATTCAAAAACAAGCTGAAAAACTTGCCTTAATTGGTATTCGGGTGCTAGGTGTAGCTCAAGCAAAAATAAGTGCCGCACAATTAAAGGCACTGCCAGAAACATTGCACGAATATAAATTTGAATACGTGGGCTTAATTGGCTTTGCCGACCCACTCCGTTCCAACGTGCCCGCCGCGGTTGCAGAATGCCGTACAGCCGGTATTCGAGTGATTATGATAACAGGAGATTATCCAACCACTGCACTTGCGATTGGGCGGCAGGCAGGGCTAGATTTTGAGCAAGTATTGACAGGTGACGCCATTGAGAAAATGACGGACAATCAATTGATTGCCGCGTTAAAGGTCACTTCAATATTTGCGCGTATTCGACCTAATCAAAAATTACGCATTGTTCAACTATTAAAACAAAATGGCGAAATTGTGGCGATGACAGGCGATGGCGTTAATGATGCACCTGCTATTAAGGCTGCAGATATTGGCATTGCAATGGGCGGGCGCGGTACCGATGTTGCGCGTGAAGCTTCAAGTATTGTCTTGCTAGATGACGATTTTGGTTCAATTGTTAAAACTATTCGTTTAGGGAGGCGTATTTACGACAACCTGCGTAAAGCTATTGAATATATTATTGCAGTCCATATCCCTATTGCTGCCTTAGCAATTATGCCGTTACTGTTTGGGATGCCACTTATACTCACTCCCATTCACATTGCATTTTTAGAAATGATCATAGACCCCGCCTGCTCAGTCGTATTTGAAGCTGAGACTGAAGAAAATAATGTCATGCAGCGTCCACCACGCGACCAAAAAATCCCTTTAGTTTTAGGTAAACGCGTTTTGTGGGCAGTGATTCAGGGCTTGATTGTTTCAGCTATGTTGGCGATTATATTAGTGGCTACAAGGCAGATGCAGTTAATCGAAGCTGATAGCCGAACACTCTTGTTCACATCACTTGTGATAATGAATATGGGATTAATTTTAATCAATAGGTCGTTTAGTGCTTCAATACTCACTGCAGTTTTAAAACCCAATCGCTCACTATGGATTTTATTGTCAACAGTCAGTGCCATATTAGCCACAGTAGTCATTTGGCCACCTGCACGTCAGCTGTTTGACTTTGGGCAGTTTCATTGGAATTTATTCGCAATATCAATATTCGCAAGCTTAGCAACGTTGCTCATATTAGAAGCGATAAAGTGGCAATGGTTTCATACCAAAGATCAGTCACCCCATTATATTCAAAATGCCCACTATTAGATTCTTTGTCAGTTCGTTTTTGCACTTAGCAAGACAGCGGAGAGCTTTTTTATTGTTGAGACACTCGCATCGACCGACAGCAATTAATCTCCCCTTTGCATTGTTAAGATGTAGCAGGTTCGAGCTGGTTGGTGCTGGCGCAGCATGTTTGCCCATAACAATGCTGGTGCCAGCTTAACTGCATAGGGAAGCGAGGCTTTCACAACCTCCCTCCCTTGAACCCTGCGCGTAGCAAGCCTTTAACGATGTATGGGCAGTTTCGCATTAATTTCCACAACAGGCCAGTACGGTAATTTTCGATCATCAAAATGATCGGTCCTTGATTGAGCCCGTAATGCCACGGTGAGACCCACCATCCATAAGGGTTGCCAGGTTCACCTGGGTGGGATGGGTTGAAAGAGGCCTTGAAGCCGTAGGAGTTGAACTGGGTCAACTTTGCCTGATGAATACAATGGTTGAGCGCAGTCAATACGATTTCGGGTGCGAACGGCAGCGATGCTGCCAGCGCCCAAGGTGCAAGGGTACCATCATCTGGGCCATAAGGCACGCCACGCCCCTCGTAATCGAATAACTGCCATTCGATACCGTTTAATTCGAGAGTGCCGGGGCCAGGGCCTTCGCTTGCGGTAATGCCCCAGCAATGCGGGCCGTAGTCCTTGAATTTAAGCGGATTATTGATCGCGTACTGTTGTTGCACATACGTTGCGCGGCGGCTGTTCTCGAAATAGTCGATACCCTTGTCACGCATGAAGGCATCTTGAATACCGCGAAAGTCGATCCAGATATGCGATAGCTGATGGGTAAATAGCGGCCCTGCGTACAGATATTCCTGTCCCCAGTGTTCCCATTTATAAGTTGAAACCCACTCCGCGTAGCTCTCCTCGGGCAACGGATGCGTCGGTGAACCCAGCCCTAGAATATATAACAGCAGCGCCTCGTCATAGCCTTCCCATCGATATTTGAGGAAGCCGCTTTCTGGTTTCCAGCCGTGCGTCACCGTTGCACCCTGGTTTTGCGCCCATTGCCAATCAGCACGGCGGTAGAGGGCGTCGGCAAGCGTGCGGATTTCACTCTCGTCCACATTGTCTGCATCAAAGTAAATCCCTGCCGTCAAAGCCCCAGCCAACAAAAAAGTGCTATCCACTGTTGAAAGTTCGCATTGCCAAGCGCGTCGACCAGTCTGCATGTTGAGGAAATGATAGTAGAACCCCTTGTAGCCCGTCGCGTCAGGCTCGGGCCCATGGGGACTGTTCCAGAAAAAACGCAGTGTCACAAGCGTACGTTCCACCGCTGACGCGCGCGTCATAAAACCACGCTCGACACTGACTGGATAGCATGCCAACGCAAGACCAGTCGCGGCAATACTGGCAGGCCAATTCTCTGCATCTTTATCAATCACCAAACCATTATCGGGATTCGTTTCATACAAAAAATAGTCGAATGTTTGACGCTGTAAATTTTCCAATTCCGCATCTACAGATAGTTTATTTGAGGTCATGTTTTACCCTTGCGCGAACTGGTTCTGCATTTACTGGAATATCGGTGAAAACTGGTGCAAAACCGCCACCTAGTGTACGAAAATTTGTCGTCTGACCTTGATAGAGCCGTGCTGTGATGAACTGTATGTTGCTGCCATACACATAGTTGCGTATATCAAACTTAAGCGCCAGAGGCAGTTCATGATCTGCTATCAGGCGCTCTCCAGGAGGCACCAGCGTTTGCGCTATATAATCCCCAGCGATTATTTCGCCCCATACACGTTTGGTTAATTTATCACCCCGATAAGCAGCTCTACTGCCGAAGCCCGCAGCAGGCTTGAAAAAAAGTTTGCGTCGCTCTGACCACAAGCGCTCAGCATCAGCGGCATCGATTATCACAGTTCGCGGAATGCCGCTCAGAAGCGTTTGCACAATGTCTTCAGAGACGCCGAGCGAATGCAAGCGCTCAGGATCGCTGAGCACGGCGAGGTTACGCTTGTTGGCATAAAGCGCATGGGCCCGCGGATTGGGCGTCAGAACGACGGCATTATTCAGATAGGCATCACGCAGTACCTTGTGCGCAGGCTCTTCCAGCATAAAGTCGGTAAGCCGGTTGTAAACGAGATCAATCGGCGCTTTCCCATGCCACAGGACGCCATCGTGCAATTGCAACTCCGTTGGGTCGGTGATTATTGCATCAATCCCGTGTCGGCGAAACAGCTGTTGGAACAGCTTGAACTCGGGGTAGAGATATTGCTCTTGCGGGTTGTCGTCAACGATAGCGATGCGTCGCAAATCCAGGACGCTACGCGCTAGACGCCATTCTGCGAAAAACATAGAGATGAAGGTTTGATGGAGTGCTCCGATCGCAACTGGGCTGGTAGTCATGTCGGCAATCGCCGGGCAGCAAGCCCGCTGCGCGCGAGCCAATACAGCATTAAGTAGTGCGCCGCCTGCGTTGGTATTGATCTCAATCAGTTGAGGATCAGCGCCAGACAGATGGAAATCGTAGCTCAGGAACACACCTTGCGCACCAGCTGCATCATAATGCGCGATCTCGGGCGCCCATGCGAGCACAATCTCTCGGAACGCAGGCAACGCAATGACTGTCTGCACCGCCTGCACGATTGCCGCCATGCGATCCAGATGATGCCTCGATACAAACACGGGCATTGCTGCGAATAAATGTGGGCATTTTTCCAAAATCAATGGATACAAGTTGCGCGTCTCGGCATCCATTTCAAGCTCGCGCTTTAGTGCATCAGCGTTAAGACTGATGCAAAAGCAGTTGCTGTTAAGC
>JANOHT010000232.1:0-10740 GCA_031406605.1 Methylotenera sp.
CAGTAGAAATTGAACCGACAAATCAAGAGGATAGATTAGTTTCAAAAAGTGTTGCGGATAACACGACAGAGAAAAATAAATTAGCAGATAAACAAGAAGCGCAGTCAAAAGCTAAAGCTGAAGTAGAGTCGAATCAGTTAAAGACCGCTAAATTAAAAGAAGTGGCGTTAAAACCATCCGATGCTAAAACTGCAGAGGTAAAAGTACCTAGTAGTTTTATTGTGCAAATTGGTGTTTATTCAGAATTGGAAAACGTTAAACAATTGCAGGAAAAGTCAAAGCAGGCAGGATTCAAATCAAATATTGAAACAATTAAAACGCCCAAAGGCGATAAGTATCGCTTAAGAACAGGTAGTTTCGCATCTCGCCAAGGCGCAGCAGATGCCCTTACCAAGCTACAGGCAGCTGGTTTGCAAGGCATGGTGATGACTAATGAGTAATGAGCCGTTGTTTTCAAAGCTATCTATGAAAATTGGCTGACATAAAAACTTATGACCAGCTTTGATTATGCAGTACTGACTATCGTTGGACTTTCCGTCATCTTGAGTGTGATGCGAGGTTTGTTAAGAGAAGTATTAGCAATATTAGGTTGGGTAGCAGCTTTTTATGTAGCAAAAACTTATACTCATCAGCTTTTGCCAATGATGCCAGCTGATATTCCTACTGAACCTTTACGTATCTTAGCCGCATTTTTAGTATTGTTTTTGGCTACTTTATTAGTGGCGAGTTTATTAGCTATCGCACTCTCTGCTATTTTTAAAAAAATAGGTTTGGGATGGCTCAATCGTTTGCTAGGCGCTGCTTTTGGTGTCGTGCGTGGACTCTTGATTGTTTGTATATTGGTATTTTTAGCAGGACTGACAAATATACCAAAAGATACGCGTTGGCGTAATGCGATGTTTAGTGCGCCACTTGAGGCGCTGGTGGCAAGTATTTTGCCTTGGGTGCCTGTTAGCATTGCTCAACATGTTAAGTATGACTAAATCAACATACACAACTTACCTGTATTAAATTACAAGTGCATACTTGAATAGTTGCGTATCAGCCAGCATCTTTAGAAAATAGAATCTTTGTATTGCAGAATTAATCATTTAAGGCTTCATTCATGTGCGGAATTTTAGGTATTGTAGGTAAAGCTCCAGTTAACCAGCAGCTGTATGATGGCTTGCTAGTATTGCAGCATCGGGGGCAAGATGCTGCAGGCATTGTAACCTGCGATGGAAATACGTTTTTTATGCATAAAAATAATGGGTTGGTGAAAGATGTATTTCAAACCCGCCATATGCGTAGTTTGATTGGTAATGCCGGTATTGCACACGTACGCTACCCGACTGCAGGTTCATCTAGTGCCGCCGAAGCGCAACCTTTTTATGTGAATTCACCCTTTGGTATTGTGCTTGGCCACAATGGCAATCTAACTAACTCCGAGCAGCTTAAGCAAGAAATGTTTAGGCAAGACTTGCGTCATATCAATACCAGCTCAGATTCAGAAGTACTTTTAAATGTGCTGGCGCATGAAATTGAAAAAACATCTCATAACGCGGTGCTCAATACTGATATGGCGTTTGATGCTGTGGCCGGTGTACACAGGCGTTGCAAAGGTGCATATGCCGTAGTTGCGATGATTGCAAATTTTGGTTTGCTTGCATTTCGCGACCCATTCGGCATTCGTCCTTTAGTGATTGGTAAAGCTGAAACCGAGCATGGTACAGAATATATCGTTGCTTCTGAAAGTGTTGCGCTTGATGTATTAGGTTTCAAAATGGTACGAGATATTGAACCAGGTGAAGCGGTATTTATTGATATGGAAGGTAATCTATACTCACGTCAATGTGCGGAAAATCCAAAACTTAACCCATGTATTTTTGAGTATGTGTACTTGGCACGTCCTGATTCTGTGATCGATGGTGTTTCGGTCTATCAAACCCGTTTAGATATGGGTGCTAGTCTTGCAAAAAAAATCAAACGCGAATGGTCAGATAAGCACATTGATGTAGTAATTCCTATCCCTGACACTAGCCGTCCTAGCGCATTGCAACTCGGCATTACTCTAGGTTTGGATTATCGCGAGGGCTTCATTAAGAATCGCTATATTGGCCGTACTTTTATTATGCCAGGACAAGCGTTACGTAAAAAATCAGTGCGCCAGAAACTGAATCCTATTGGCATAGAGTTTAAAGGTAAAAACGTATTGTTGGTTGATGATTCCATTGTACGTGGTACGACCTCGCAGCAAATTGTGCAAATGGCACGCGATGCGGGTGCTAATAAAGTCTATTTTGCTTCAGCTGCGCCACCTGTACGCTTTCCAAATGTGTACGGTATTGATATGCCTAGCCGCGATGAATTGCTGGCAACAGGTCGTACGGATGAAGAAATTTGCAAAGAAATCGGTGCTGATGCGCTAATCTATCAAGATTTAGATGAATTGGTGAGAGATGTTAAATTAAGTAATCCTAAAATCAATGATTTTGACTGCTCATGTTTTGACGGTAAATACGTCACTGGTGATATTGATGCTGCTTATTTGTCTCGTATAGAAACTGCTCGTGGCGACCTTAATAGTAAGCAGAAGCCAGCAAATTCTAGTACACAAATGGATTTGAATTTGATTAATGCTAATGAAGAAGATGAAGTACTTGAGGCTTGATGACTCGTTTTTCTATGAAGATTTCATTCTTGACTACTGGAATTGATAGGGCTAATATAAAAGTGCGCTGATTTGAGTGACTTAAACTAAATAAGGTCTTACTCAGCTTGCGAGCGCATTATAAATACTGCTAAAGCGAGTTAACAAAGAACCCGTTTTGGCATCATTGCTTAAGCGGGTTTTTTATGGCCCGAATTTTGTGAATATCCTGGATAAAGAGCTGCTATGAATAAAGAATTGTTAAATGATCAGATATATCATCCTGAAACACTGAGTGTGCGTGCAGGTAGCGAAATGACTGAGTACGGCGAAAATTCAGAAGCTTTATTTCTGAATTCTAGCTTTAGGTTTAAAAATGCGGCACAAGCTGCAGCACGCTTTAGTGGCAGTGAGCCCGGTAATATTTACTCACGCTTCACCAATCCTACTGTGACTATGTTTCAAAATAAATTGGCAGCCTTGGAGGGTGCAGAGCAGTGCGTTGCTACTTCAAGCGGTATGTCGGCAATTTTGGCGTGTGTGATGGGTTTGTGCAGTGCAGGTGACCATGTGGTAGCCTCGCGAAGTATTTTTGGTACTAGCGTGCAATTATTTAGCAATATCTTAAAACGTTGGGGGCTTGAAGTTACGTTTGTATCGTTGACTAATCCCAATGAGTGGCAAGCGGCAGTCACGCCAAAAACTAAATTATTCTTTGTGGAAACGCCATCTAATCCACTCACAGAAGTGTGTGATATTAAGGTACTGGCAGATATAGCACATCAAGCTGGTGCATATTTGGCAGTGGATAATTGCTTCTGCACACCAGCGATTCAACGGCCGCTAGAGTTGGGGGCGGATATCATTATTCATTCCGCTACTAAGTACATTGACGGGCAAGGTAGATGCCTTGGTGGCGCAGTGCTTGGCACTAAGGTTTTAATGGAGCCTGTTTATGGCTTTTTACGTACAGCCGGTGTCACTATGAGTGCGTTTAACGCATGGGTGTTTCTAAAAGGTTTGGAAACACTTTTTGTGCGTATGGAAGCTCATGCTAAGAATGCGTTAGCTTTGGCAACATGGCTCGAAGCGCAGCCACAAGTTGCTCGCGTACATTACCCTGGCTTGAAGTCCCATCCGCAACATGCGCTAGCGATGCGCCAGCAAAGCAATGGCGGCGGAATCGTCAGCTTTGAAGTGAAGCCAAAAGTTGATCAAACCCAACAAGAGGCAGCGTGGGCGTTGATTGACGCAACACAAATGATTTCAATCACAGCGAATTTGGGTGATGCCAAAAGTACCATTACACATCCCGCAACTACCACACATAGTAGAGTGTCGGCTGAAGCACGTGTCGCGGCTGGAATTAGTGACGGTTTAATTAGAATTGCGGTTGGGTTGGAGCATATTGAAGACCTTAAATCTGATTTAGCTTTTTTAGCCAGTTCTTGAGTAATTTCAACTAATCCAAATTAGGCCCTGCTGAGTCGTTAAGGGCATCGCTTGACGTTGTTAAATCAAGCTTAAAGCTACTAATTCGCATGGTAATCATGTTAAAATTTGCAACACATAAAAACTATTATAAGTCTGTCTACACATGAGTCAAAACCCGGATCAATTCGCTAAAGAAACCCTACCAATCAGCTTAGAAGACGAGATGCGAAGGTCGTATCTAGATTACGCGATGAGCGTGATTGTAGGTCGTGCGCTACCTGATGTTAGAGACGGTTTAAAGCCGGTGCATCGCCGTGTTTTATTCGCAATGCATGAACTTTCTAATGACTATAATAAGCCTTACAAAAAGTCTGCACGTATTGTTGGCGATGTGATTGGTAAATATCATCCGCATGGTGATACAGCTGTTTACGACACTATCGTTCGTATGGCACAAGATTTTAGTTTGCGTTATATGTTGGTGGATGGTCAGGGTAACTTCGGTTCAGTGGATGGCGATAACGCAGCTGCGATGCGTTATACCGAAATCCGTATGGCAAAAATCGCCCATGAATTATTGGCTGATATTGATAAAGAAACTGTAGATTTTGGCCCTAACTATGATGGCAGTGAGCATGAACCGCTTATCATGCCAGCGCGTATTCCAAATTTACTCATTAACGGTAGTTCTGGTATTGCTGTGGGTATGGCGACGAATATTCCTCCACACAATATTAATGAAGTATTGGACGCGTGTTTTGCATTGCTCAAAGACCCTGAAACAGGTATTGAGGAACTGATTGAGTTAGTTCCTGCACCAGACTTTCCAACTGCCGGTATTATTTATGGCACGGTTGGCGTAAAAGAAGGTTACCGCACTGGTCGCGGCCGTGTGGTGATGCGCGGACGCACGCATGTGGAAGATTTAGAGCGTGGCGGTCGTCAAGCTTTGATCGTTGATGAGTTACCGTACCAAGTAAACAAGAAGACTTTTGTTGAAAAAATCGCAGAATTAGTCAACGAAAAGAAAATTGAAGGTATTTCTGACTTGCGCGATGAGTCAGATAAATCTGGTATGCGTGTAGTGATTGAGCTGAAACGTGGCGAGATTGCCGAAGTAGTGCTTAATAATCTATACAAACAAACGCAGTTACAAGACACGTTCGGTATGAACATGGTGGCCTTGTTAGATGGGCAACCACGTCTGTTAAATCTTAAACAAATGCTTGAAGCGTTTTTACGTCATCGTCGCGAAGTGATTACACGTCGCACGGTATTTGAGTTGAAAAAAGCGCGTGCACGCGGCCATATATTGGAAGGTTTAGCGGTTGCGCTTGCCAATGTAGACGAGATGATTGCTCTGATTAAAGCTGCACCAACGCCACCAGAAGCGAAAATAGATTTGATGGCAAAAGTCTGGAGTTCGCCAGTGGTTGAGGAAATGCTCAAGCGCGCGGCAATGGAAGCTTCACGCCCAGAAGGTTTGTCAGTGGATTTTGGTCTTACACCAAAAGGCTATAAATTAAGCGATATTCAAGCGCAAGAAATCCTGCAAATGCGCCTGCAACGCTTAACAGGCTTAGAGCAAGATAAAGTAGTCAGTGAATACAAAGAAGTCATGGATATTATTGCTGACTTGCTTAACGTACTTGCAACCCCAGCGCGCGTGACGACTATGATTAGTGATGAATTGACGGAAATCAGAAAACAATTTGGCGATAAACGCCGCAGTGAAATTGTTGTGAATGCACAAGATTTGTCTTTAGAAGATTTAATCACACCGCAAGACGTAGTTGTAACGCTATCGCATACTGGTTATGTGAAATCACAGCCGTTAGACGAGTACCGTGCGCAACGTCGCGGTGGTCGTGGTAAACAAGCTGCTCCGACTAAAGAAGATGATTTTATCGACAAGATGTTCGTAGCGAATACGCATGATTACATTCTGTGTTTCTCAAGCCGTGGTCGTGTGTACTGGTTGAAAGTATACGAAGTGCCACAAGGTAGCCGTATTGGTCGCGGTAAGCCAATTGTAAATCTGTTCCCACTTGAAGAGGGCGAGAAGATCAATGCGATTCTTTCAGTAAAAGAATTTGACGAAAATCATTATATTTTCATGGCTACCGCACTGGGTACAGTAAAGAAAACTGCACTAGTAGAGTTTGCTAACCCACGTAAATCAGGCATTATCGCCATCAATTTAGATGACAACGACTATCTAGTTGGTGCTGAAATTACTAATGGTTCGAATGATATTGTCTTGATTTCTAATGGCGGTAAAGCTGTTTGGTTCGATGAAGAGGATGTACGCGGCATGGGTCGAAATACCCGTGGTGTACGCGGCATGAAGTTACAGGCTAAACAGCAAGTGTTGTCACTATTGATTGCTGATGATGATAAACAAACCGTATTAGTGGCGACCGAAAATGGTTTCGGTAAACGCACGCAGTTAGCTGACTTCCGGCATTCAGGTCGTGGTACACAAGGCGTTAAAGCCATTGCTACAAGTGAGCGCAATGGTTTGGTAGTGGCAGCAAAACTAGTGAATGACGACGATGAGATTATGTTGATCACCACTGGTGGCGTGTTGATTCGTACGCGCGTTAAAGAAATTCGTGAGTTAGGCCGCGCGACACAAGGGGTCACTTTAATCAATCTCGGCGAAGGTGAGAAACTTTCAGGACTAGAAAAAATCGTTGAAACTGACGATCCAGATTCAGAAGCTGTAGTTTCATAAATTAGCCTCATAAAACAGCTTAAGTGAATTAGATTAAATAACTAGAATAATTGTATGACACAAATTTATAATTTTTCTGCAGGTCCTGCAGTGCTACCTAAACCAGTTTTAGAGAGGGCGCAGGCTGAAATGCTTGATTGGCACGGTTCAGGCATGAGCGTGATGGAAATGTCGCATCGTGGTAAAGAGTTCACCAGTATTTTAGCCAAAACAGAAGCTGATTTGCGCACTTTGCTGAGTATTCCAAGTAATTACAAAGTATTGTTTTTGCAAGGCGGTGCAATTGCTGAAAACGCGATTATTCCGATGAACTTACTTAATGATGGTGAAGCTGATTATGTAGTAACAGGCGCATGGTCTAAGCGTAGCGTTGAAGATGCCAGTGCCTATGGAAAAATCAATGTAGTAGCAAGTAGCGAGGCTGATAAATTCTCAAATGTCCCAGATTTTTCTAGCTGGAAGCTGAATGAGCAAGCTGCCTATTTACACATTTGTACCAATGAAACCATCAATGGTGTTGAATTTGATGGTGTTCCTGACGCAGGTGCAGTGCCAATAGTGGCAGATATGTCTTCACATATACTTTCACGTCCAATAGATATAAGTAAATTCGGTGTGATTTACGCTGGGGCACAAAAAAATATAGGGCCTGCAGGCTTATGTATTGTGATTGTGCGTGATGACCTGTTAGATCGTGCTTCTAAGCTTACACCAGCGGTATTTAACTGGAAGATACAGGCCGATAATCAATCTATGATTAACACGCCACCAACTTATGGTATTTACATTGCAGGTTTAGTGTTTGAATGGCTACTAGCGCAAGGTGGCGTACAAGCAATTGAGCAAGCAAATATTGCAAAAGCTGAGTTGCTTTATAACTACATAGATAGCACCGATTTTTATAGCAATAATATTGCTATTAGTAATCGTTCACGTATGAATGTACCTTTTTTCTTGCGCGATGAAGGTTTAAATGAGGCGTTTTTGAAAGCTGCTGAAGCCCAAGGGTTATTGCAGTTAAAAGGACATCGTATGGTGGGCGGTATGCGTGCATCAATTTATAATGCAATGCCTATTGATGGTGTTCAAGCGCTGGTGTCATTCATGAAAGACTTTGCAGAAAAGCATTCAGTATCATGAGTGATTCCTTTAATTCAAATCAAGTTAATTTAGACCAAGCTAACCTTGAGAAGCTAAAGTCATGTCGCGATGGTATTGATGCTTTAGATAATGAAATGCTATTGCTCGTCAGCCGTAGGGCGCAACTTGCGCGTGAGATTGGTTCGTTAAAAGATGATGGCGTTATTTATCGTCCTGAGCGCGAGGCTCAAGTGTTAAGACGTTTAACGGAACTGAATGCTGGTCCGCTTTCGGATGAAGCTGTGACTAATATTTTCCGTAGTGTAATGTCCAATTGCCGCGCGCTTGAAAAAGAGCTTTCAGTGGCATTTTTAGGGCCATTAGGCACATTTAGTGAAGAGGCTGCTAATAAACAATTCGGTGGATTATCCGCGCCAATACAATGCAGTTCGATTGATGAGGTATTTAGACAAGTTGAAACAGGTCAAGCTAATTACGGCGTAGTGCCTGTTGAAAACTCAACTGAAGGCGCAGTGGGACGTACTCTAGATTTACTTATGCAAACTAACCTGAAAATCTGTGGTGAAATCGAGTTGGCGGTACATCATAATCTGTTATCAAAACACAATGATATCTCACAGATTAAAATGGTTTACTCTCATGCGCAATCTCTTGCACAATGCCATGAATGGCTTAACAAGAGTTTGCAAAATGCTGAGCGGCAGTCCGTGGTGAGCAACGCAGAGGCTGCTAAAATTTCAACCACTATTGAAGGTGGCGCTGCAATTGCAAGTAAGCGTGCCGCAGAGCTTTTTGGGTTAAATATTCTTGCTGAAAATATTGAAGATGACCCTAAAAATACTACGCGTTTTTTAGTATTGTCTCAGCATGATGTTGCCGCATCGGGTAAAGATAAAACATCGTTAGTCATGGCTACTAAAAACACACCAGGCGCAATGCTCGCTTTATTAGAACCATTAGCTAAGCATGGCGTAAGTTTAACTAAATTCGAATCACGACCTTCTAAAGTCGGCATGTGGGAATATGTGTTTTTTGTAGATATTGAGGGACATTATCAAGATCAAAAGGTAGCGGCGGCTATCAAAGAACTTGAGCATCGCGCATCATTCTTAAAAATGTTGGGATCTTACCCCTTAGCATTAATATAATTAATGACGTGAAACATTACTTGGATCATTAGTAAATTTAATTATGCCGCTCAGTGAATCCATTTTAAATAATATTTCATCGGATAAATTTTCACTTAAATTTATTAATTTGCGTTTAGAAGCGCACTATCAACAACGCTCTTACCCCGGATTACTCATACATTCAAGAATAGCGCTCTTATTGGGCGCTATTATCTATCAAATCTACGGAGTTTTAGATTACTTACTGATTCCACCAGAAGAGGTCGGTGAAGTTATTATCATTAAAACGTTCATTACTTCTGTACTGTTAATGATATTTGGATTAACTTTTTTACGTATTTTTAAAAAATATAACCAAAATATTTTATGTTCCATATTATTCCTAGCTTGTATCAGCGTGCTATGGATAATGGCACTGGTTAGTGAAAACGTATTTCCTTATTACTTTTCAGCATTACTTTTGTTGGTTTTTTGGGCACATGCTTTTTACGTACTTCGTTTTGTTTATGTATTTTTTGCTAGTCTCATCATATTTGTCACTACAACTGTATTTTTTTATATGGCGTATGCTTTCACTCACAGTCAAAGTATCAGTTTTTTATTTATTTTGTTGACTACATCCTGCATATCAGTTTTCTCCAGTTATATTGCTGAGAAGCGTGACAGAGCAATGTTTTTACGTGAAAAAGAACTGGATAGAGAACGATATATTTTACGAGAACTTGCCACACATGACAGCCTGACAGATTTACCAAATCGAGTATTACTGATTGATCGCATTGATCAGGCCATCCATGACTCCAATAGAAATAATCAAGTATGTGCAGGTTTTTTTGTGGACTTAGATAATTTTAAAAACATCAACGATACTTATGGTCATGCCGCTGGTGATTATGTATTAACCGAGGTGGCTAATCGGCTAAAAGCAACCATTCGTGCTGCTGATACGGTAGCAAGACTATCGGGCGATGAGTTTTTTGTGTTAGCGCGTGATATCCAAAATTCAGAACATGCTCATTTATTCGGGAATAAATTATTGGCACAAATTAACTTACCGTATTTTATACAAGATAAACCATTAGATATTTTGTTGTCTGCAAGCATTGGTATTTGTATGTTTCCTTATGACGGGGTCACGCCACAAGATGTTTTAGTTAAGGCAGATCATGCTATGTATCAAGTCAAGTTAGCTAATAAGTCAGGTATTGTGATGGCAGAATATTACTAATGCTGCATTGCTGTTACATATTGGTTTAGTCCTCATTAAAGACATGCTAAAATGGTGAACGTTATTGCGGCCTAAGGTCGCTTTTTTTATTTTAGCTTAAGCTCTAAACATGACTAATTTAGCTCCCAAACACATTCAAGAAATTGCGCCGTACCAAGGTGGTAAGCCCATTACTGAGCTCGCGCGTGAAATGGGCTTGCGTATTGAAGATATTGTTAAGCTGGCTTCAAACGAAAATCCATTAGGGATTAGCCCTAAAGCTGAATTTGCCATACAAGAGGCTTTGCTGGATATTGCCCGCTATCCTGACGGCAATAGTTTTGCTTTACGCGATGCGGTGAGTAAAAAATTCAATGTTCAACCTGAACAGATTGTGTTCGGGAATGGTTCTAATGATATTTTAGAGTTGGCAGCACGCGCTTTCCTCACATCAGGTTGTGAAACTGTTTATTCGCAACATGCTTTTGCAGTCTATCCATTA
>JANOHT010000234.1:0-4615 GCA_031406605.1 Methylotenera sp.
TAATACCGCAGATTAACGTCCAGCAACTTGTGGCGATAGTATTTACCTCAGGTTCTACAGGCTCTCCCATTCCGCATTCAAAAAGTTGGGGTTCTTTAGTTCGCAATGTGCAAGCGCAGGCAGAACGACTTGGTTTATTAGGAGGCGCTAAGTACAGTATTATCGGTACCATACCGCCGCAACATATGTACGGTTTTGAATCAACCGTTTTACTACCGCTACAAAGCGGCAATGCTATATGCAGTGAGCAACCTTTTTATCCAGCAGATATTTGCAATGCTGTCGCTACGACGCCTAGTCCACGCATTTTAGTTTCAACACCGTTGCATTTGAGATTGTTACTAGATGCAGAGCTAAACGTGTCTGATCTAGCCTTAGTGCTGTCAGCCACTGCGCCTTTATCTTCAACGTTGGCAGAAAAAGTTGAAACTGACCTCAAGGTAACATTAGTGGAAGTATACGGCAGTACCGAAACTGGGCAGATAGCTACGCGCCGCACGACAAAGTCAGTTGAGTGGCAACTATTACCACATGTGCAATTAACGCGACGTGGTGAATATACTTGGGCTGAAGGAGGGCATGTAGAAACCGCAGTGCCACTTAATGACATCATAGAGGAAAGCGGTGGCGGTTATTTTTTATTGCATGGTCGTAAGCAGGATTTGATTAATATTGCTGGTAAACGCAGTTCACTCGATAATTTGAATCATCATTTAAATAGTATTAAGGGTGTAATAGACGGTGCTTTTTTCATGCCAGATGAAGTTTCACACGATCACGTTACTCGTTTAAGTGCGTGTGTTGTAGCGCCAACCCTGACAGCCACGGAATTACTTGCTGCATTGCGTTTACGTATAGAACCGATATTTTTGCCAAGACCCTTGATGTTTGTAGAATCATTACCGCGTAACAGCACGGGTAAATTACCTCGTGAAGCACTGCAACACCTTATTGCCAGTTATGTAAATCAAGATCTAAATTGTGATATGCAGGAGCTTAAGAGTACCGCATGAAAAAGCTTACACCTTTAAAAATTCCAACGGACCATCCCGCATTCGCAGGACACTTTCCAGGCACACCTATTGTGCCTGGGGTGGTGTTGCTTGATGAAGTGATACATGCTGTAGTTGCTGATACTGGATTTTCTGCAACGGCATGGCAAGTTAGCTCGGTTAAATTTCTTAGCCCATTAAAACCTGGTGAAGCCGTTGTTATCGAACACGAACAGTTGGTAAACGGTACAGTAAAGTTTGAGGTTCTCGAAGGTAGTCGTCAAATTGTGACGGGTAGCTTTGTATTAACGAATAAGGTTTCATGACACAATCTACTAACAGCCCGTACTTAAAGTCTGCACCTTGGCTAAAGAGGCAAGAGCGAAGCAATATGTTGATGCTCCGTGTAATGAGTTGGATATCGCTGACTCTTGGCCGTACGGTTGCTCGTTCAGTGCTCCATTTAATTGCACTTTATTTCGTATTTTTTGCGCCTGACAGTCGTCGCGCCTCTTTAGGTTATTTGCCACGTGCATTGGGAAGACCCGCCACATGGTTAGATTTATACCGACATTTCTTTTGTTTCGCCTCCACGATACACGATCGCATTTACCTGATTAATCGTCGTTATGATTTATTTGATATTGAAATACATGGCGAGAAAAATATCCGCCCTTTGATAGATGCTGGCAAAGGTGTTTTTTTAATGGGCGCGCATCTAGGCAGCTTTGAAGTCATGCGTGCGATTGGGCGGCAAGTTCCTGGATTGCGGGTGGCTATGGTGATGCATGAAGACAATGCACAAAAAATTAATGGGATGTTGGCTGCAATCAACCCAGAAGCCTCTATGGACGTTATTCCCCTAGGCCGTATTGATTCCATGCTGCAAGTGCAAGAGCGCTTGGGCGATGGCATGCTAGTTGGGATGCTGTCAGACCGCACACTAGGTAACGAACCTATGGCACAAGTAAACTTATTAGGCGCTACTGCTGGTTTACCCAGTGGGCCGTTTCGCATGGCAGCATTATTGCGACGCCCGGTGGTGTTCATGGTAGGACTTTATATGGGTGATAACCGTTACCAAGTACATTTTGAAACGTTGGCTGATTTTTCAGAAACGCCAAGAAACGAGCGAGAGCAGGCTGTAGAAATGGCAATTGCAAGATATACGGATTTATTGAATCAGTATACTCGCCTTGCCCCTTATAATTGGTTTAACTTTTTTGATTACTGGCAATCAGTCCCTGCATCATTAAATGAAAAAAAGTGAACGAAGTCATATGAATAGAATGTTTGATAGACCTGCTAAATTTTTACGATTAATGTCACGGCATCTGTTGTTGATTGCGATGCTGTTCGGTACATTCACGGTTAATGCAGAGAGTGGCTGGAATATAGATCAATTGATGCAATCACTTGCAACTAGCCGCTCTGGTGCTGCAAGTTTCGTAGAAAAAAAATCTATTGCCATGCTTGATAAGCCTGTGGAATCTTCAGGTGAGCTTTTCTATACGGCACCAGATCGCTTGGAAAAACGCACCTTAAAGCCCAAAGCTGAGAGTATGTTGCTGGATAAAGATAAGCTGACAGTAGAGCAGCGCGGTAAAAAGCATGTGTTGTCATTACAAAACTACCCAGAAATAGCTGCATTCATCGACAGCATACGCGGTACTTTGGCTGGTGACCGCAAAGCGTTGGAACGTACTTATAAACTGACCATGGAGGGTGATGAAGAGGGCTGGAACCTTATTTTACTGCCCTTAGAAGATAAAATGAAAAAAGTGGTGGCAAAAATAAGCATCACGGGTGCTGGTAATATGCTACGCAGCATAGAGATTAAACAAGCCGATGGTGATAGTTCGTTCATGACAATCACGCCAATACCTGCGCCATTGCTAAGCCCGGTAAACGCATCATAATTTAAGTGCGAATTTAAAGCCTATCAACGCGTGAATCTCACAACTTTACAACGTAGCCGTGCCTGCATCGCCATCTGGCTGGCTTTAATACTCGTTAGTCTGGCGGTCATCAGCCGTAGTCACTTTACCGCGGATTTATCAGCTTTTCTACCAAGCACCCCCACTGCGGAGCAGCAATTGCTGATGGACCAACTAAAAGATGGTCTGGCATCTCGTTTGATATTGGTGGGTATAGAGGGCGCAGATGCAACCACCCGCGCTAAGGTATCTAAACAAATTGCTCAAAAGCTTCGCGCTAGCTCTGCTTTTGTGACCATTAACAATGGCGAACCCATCACTACAGAATTGGATAGAAATTATCTATTTAATCATCGTTATTTATTAAGTCCAACTGTTACCCCTCAGCGCTTTACAGTAGATGGCTTGCAGGTTGCCATCAGTGACAGTATTGATCAACTTGCCTCACCAGCAGGTTTGTTGTTTAAGTCGTTATTGCCACACGATCCTACTGGTGAGATGTTGCAATTACTTGATCAAATGAATACTGGTAACCGCCCACAACTGGTGGACGGCGCTTGGTCATCTCGCGATGGCAATACTGCACTATTGTTGATACAGACACGCGCACTGGGCTCAGACACTGACGCACAAAAAGAAGCCATGGGTGCGATACAAAAAGCGTTTGATGATGAAACCATTTATATGGCTAATCAACCTGTCTTGCACATGACTGGGCCTGGTGTGTTTTCGGTGGTCTCTCGCGATACTATTAAAAGCCAAGTGCGCTTAATTTTCATTATTAGTACGGTCTTAATCGCAATATTACTATTCATGGTTTACCGCTCGTTAACTGCTTTACTATTAGGCTTTCTGCCTGTGGCTACCGGCATCTTGGCGGGTATTGCCTCAGTGAGTTTGGGCTTTGGTGTTGTTCATGGCATTACCTTGGGTTTTGGTACTGCGCTGATTGGTGAGGCGGTGGATTATTCCATCTATCTGTTCATGCAATCTGATCATGCGCTTGGCGGGGATAACGAAAAAAATCGCAAAACATGGATATTACGGGTTTGGCCAACGGTCAGGTTAGGAGTACTAACCTCCGTATTTGGTTTTGCAGCATTGCTGCTATCGGGTTTTCCTGGTTTGGCGCAGCTTGGTTTATATTCAATGGCGGGGTTAATTGCCGCAGCAGCTATGACACGTTATGTATTGCCATACCTGTTACCCAAAGACTTTCATATACGTGACGTAACTGATACAGGATTAAAATTGTCGCGCTATGCTCAGTTTGCAAAGAAACTGCGCTGGCCAGCTATCGGGTTGATTGTGGCGTCCAGTGCTGTTGTGTATCAACATTATGATCATTTATGGAATGCCGAACTTTCTGCCCTGAGCCCAGTATCCGCGGCTGACCAAGCATTAGACACTAGGCTGCGTGCAGGCATGGGTGCACCTGATGTGCGTTATGTGATTGTTGTCACCGGTGACAGCCAAGAAATGGTGCTGACTGCTACTGAAAAAGTATCGGGCGCGTTGCTGAAGTTGGTCGAGAAAGGCATACTCACGGCTTTCGATAGCGCCAGCCAGTATCTGCCTAGTGAGGCTATTCAACGTCAAAGGCAGGCTAGCCTGCCGGCACCGGAAGAATTAAAACTCCGCCTCGATGAAGCTATTAAAGACTTACCCATTCGCGCCAAAGTACTT
>JANOHT010000244.1:0-2564 GCA_031406605.1 Methylotenera sp.
TAGGCGGTGAGTTTGATGCAGATCGAGCCGCTTTTAAATTACGCACATTAAGTAGTGAGCGCGAGCAAACGCAAGCGCTGGATGTGTTTGTGAAAGTTTTACAAAAACCAGATTTTCCTGAAGCCGTCTTGAGCCGCGAAAAAGCGCGCATTATTTCTGGTTTGCAAGAGTCTGCAACGCAGCCTGAGAGCATTTCAAATAAAGCGTTCATGAGTGCGATGTATGGCAAACATCCTTACAGTTTGGATGAAAGCGGTGAAGTTGATACCGTGAGCAAAATCAAACGGGAAGACTTGCAGGACTTTTACAACAAATACTACGGCGCAAAAGGCGCAGTGATTGCCGTGATGGGTGATTTAACCCGTGAGCAAGCTAACAAAATCGCTGAGAACATTGCCAGCGGTATGCCTAAAGCCGATGTTGCGCCGCCGATTGCAGCTATCACCTTACCCACGCAAGCCATTGAGCAGCGTATCGCGCATCCGGCATCACAGTCACATATTCTGTTAGGTTACCCAGGTATTAAACGTGGTGATCCGGATTTATTTCCTTTGTATGTAGGTAACTATATTTTGGGCGGTGGTGGTTTTGTCTCGCGTTTAACTGAAGAAGTACGTGAAAAGCGCGGTTTGGTGTACAGCGTTTATAGTTACTTTATGCCAATGGCTGAGTTAGGGCCTTTTCAAATTGGCTTGCAAACTAAAAAAGACCAAGCAGAAGCTGCATTGAAAGTAGTGCATGAAACGTTAGATAAGTTTATGAAAAATGGTGTGACTGAAGCTGAGCTTAAAGCGGCTAAAGCCAATATTATCGGCGGTTTCCCTATGCGCATCGATAGCAACAGTAAAATTTTAGATTATTTAGCAGTGATTGGTTTTTATAAATTACCACTTAATTATTTAGATGAATACAATAAAAAAGTAGCTAGCGTGACAACCGCGCAAATTAAAGATGCGTTCAATCGCCGACTTAAGCCAGAGAACTTTGTGACTATTATCGTAGGAGACCCGAGCGCTAAGTAGTGATTCAAGGGTGCATGCAAATGAGTTAACTGCTTGAATATGCCTTTGAGTAAGTGGATGACAAAATAAGTAGTAAAATGCTGCCTTATTGAAAAGTAATGTTGCATAACAATGGCTGATAAAAAATTAACTGATAAAAAATTAAATAGTGTTCGCATCAATGCAGGTGAATGGCGCAGTCGACTATTAAAGTTTCCAGATGCTACAGGTTTGCGGCCAACCCCTGAACGTGTACGGCAAACAGTCTTTAACTGGCTTGGGCAAGACTTAACAGGTTTTACCTGCTTAGATTTATTCGCAGGCACCGGTGTGATGGGGTTCGAGGCGCTGTCTCGCGGGGCAACTTCGGTCACATTGGTAGAAAAAACTACGCCTGCCTACAGAGCGCTCGTCGAAAATAAGCAGTTACTCAAAGCTGATCAAGCACAAATTTTGCACCAAGATGCCATGCAATTTGTTCAAGGTAATACACTCAAATTCAATCTTATTTTTTTAGACCCTCCTTATCATCAAGAGTGGTTGCCTAAAATATTACCTTTGCTGACTACGCACTTAAGCGCTAATGGATTCGTCTACGTTGAAGCTGAATATGCTTTAGATAAAGCCTTAGAAACAATGCCAGAAGCTGCAAAAAGTTGGAAAGTGCTCAAGCAAAGCAAAGCAGGTAATGTTTTCTATCATCTGCTAAAATTATCCAATGACTCATCAATCGCTTAAAGTAGTTTACCCAGGCACTTTTGACCCTGTCACTTTAGGGCATGAAGATTTGGTGCGCCGTGCATCAGACTTATTCCCCCATGTGATTGTAGCCGTAGCGGGAAGCTCAAATAAACGTACGATGTTTAGTTTAGACGAGCGCGTGGCGATGACGGAAAAAGTATTTAGTAATTTGAGTAACGTCGAGGTGTTGGGGTTTTCAGGATTGTTAATGCAGTTTGTGCAAGCGCAAAATGCACAAATGGTGATTCGTGGTTTGCGCGCGACTGCAGATTTTGAGTACGAATTTCAACTGGCGGGGATGAACCGAAAGCTCTACCCGCAATTCGAAACCTTATTTTTAACGCCTTCTGAGCAGTTTATGTTTATTTCATCAAGTCTAGTACGCGAAGTAGCAACGCTAAATGGTGATGTACATGCATTCGTTTCTCCAACAGTCGAAGAAGCGATTAAACAAAAGTTGGGTGATTAGTTTTGGCGTTGATGATTACAGATGAATGCATCAATTGCGACGTTTGCGAGCCTGAATGTCCTAATAATGCGATTTATCAGGGTGAAGAGATTTACGAGATCAACCCAAACTTATGTACGGAATGTGTAGGTCATTTTGATAAACCGCAATGTGTAGAAGTGTGCCCGATTGACTGTATTCCGCTTAACCCTGATGTGGTTGAAAGCAAAGAGCAGTTACTTCATAAATATTATCAATTAACATCTGTTAAATAGCATTTAATTAGCACAAGGATATTTAATATGCGTATGTTACACACCATGCTCCGCGTAGGTAATTTAGAGCGCTCAATCAAGTTTTATACTGAAGTACTA
>JANOHT010000245.1:0-1898 GCA_031406605.1 Methylotenera sp.
TCTTTGCATATTTATTCCTAAATTGATTTAACATTTTGTTACATATGTACAATCCATATATGCAAAATCTATTCCTGCAATTAAAAATTTAAAATATTTAATATAATCAATAAGTAAAGAATTAACTATCTAATCAATTTAAGAATGTACGCCAAAATATGGTTGTATACAACCACCAATATGGTTGTATACAACCACAAATGTAATTAAATACTGTTTAGTAATTGTCGGGGCGGGACATTAAGAAAGCCTCGTAACCCGAACCAGGCCGCTAATGGAATCAGTATTGCTGCTAGCAACATCGTCCCCAATGCAACTGGCAGGTTCAGTTGAAACGGAATATCCAAAATATTGACGCTGATGTAATACGCTAACGCATTAGCGGCAATGGCTGCAACCAAAGCAGCAATGAGCCCTATGCAAGCAAATTCAGCAAAATAAGCAATGCCAACTTGGCGCCGAGATGCGCCAAACACTCGCATTAGCGTCGCTTCTGAAATACGCTCTTCACGCGTGGCAACCAACGCCGCGTACAGCACTGCCAAACCAGCAATTAAACTAAAAGCAAACACATATTCAATAGTGCTACTCATTTTTTGCATAATCCCACGCACCTGCTGCATGAGTACGGCAATATCAATCACGGTTAGGTTTGGATATTCCTTCACCAATTGATTCAAAGACGTTGTAGCATCAATCGGTAAATGAAAGCTACTGATATAATTGGCGGGATATTTTTCGAGCAAACCCGGCGGTGTCACTGCAAAGAAGTTAGCACGCATAGTGTCCCAATCCACTTTTCTGATACTGGTGACAGTAACCTCTAGTGGGATGCCTGCAACATCGAACCGTAGCTTATCACCTAACTTTATACCCAATGTTTTTGCTAAGTCCTGCTCAAGTGACATCAATGGTTTGCCATGTTCTTGTACTTTCCACCAACGACCGGATAGCAGCTTATTATCACTCTGCATCTTGTCAGCCCAAGACAAATTAAATTCACGCTCTGCAAGCCTTTTTGCGCGCTCATCATGCCATTGCGTACCCGCTAGCAATTGACCATTTTTGCTGATTAATCGTGCGCGTACCATCGGAAATACCGTCGCATTGTTGATATTATTCTGCTCAAAAAAACGATTAATACCCTCAATTTGTGCAGGCTGAATGTTAATCACAAAACGATTTGGTGCATCAATCGGCAGAGAAGCCTGCCAATTCCGTATTAAATCACCACGAATCAGGGCTAACAACATTAATACCATCAACCCCATACTGAAAGCGATAGTTTGCATGGTGGACAACGCTAACCTTCGCTTCAGGCCAAGCACACCGAGTTTTATCGCATTGACTATCTGGTTTTGTGGTGTAATTTCGAATAATTTATTACTTAACCGAATCAACACATAAGTAAAACCAGCGATCACCATACATAGCCCAGAAATTGCAAGGATAGTAGAGTTTGCGATCTTTGTATCCTGCGCCTGCCAAAATACCATAGCGCACATCACCAATGCAGCAGGCAAAAATTTAGCTTGCGCAGAAATGGGTTGCGACAAAGTCTCGCGCCTGAGAATATTCATGGTGGTTAGATTTCGAATTTGCCAACCATGCGGCAACACTACTGCAAACATCATCGCGATGCTTGCAACCAATCCAATCAATGCAGGCATGCCTGATACGGGAGGCAAATCTTCTAAAAACAGACTGCCGGCTAAATAAGCCAGTCCAAACTGTGCTAAAAAACCTAGGCCTATACCGACTAATGCACTAAAAAATGCAATTAATATCGTTTGTATCGCCAACACCCATAACACGGTTTTTTGTGCCGCGCCAAAACAACGCATTAAAGCAAAAATATCCAAACTTTGTTTAATGTATGGCATGCTTGAAAGTAGCAT
>JANOHT010000127.1:0-3525 GCA_031406605.1 Methylotenera sp.
CTGTTATTTAAGCCAAAACTCTGTAAAGCTTGCTGTAAGTTGGTGACATCATAAGGCGGTGGGTATTGCTTGAGGAGTAGTGCAACGTCATGCGGAATACGATGCAGCTGACAAAAAGCTCCTGTGGCCCATACAAAAGCTTCTAAGTGCAGTGGTTTAGCCACTGTACCTCCCCATTATTTTTATTAGTTATTATTGCTTTTATTTTTTTATTTGGGTGCGCCGTTGCACTTGCTATGCACTATATCTTATATAAATCAAAAGATGCAATAGCTAAATAAATGATAGGTTGCCGAGGAGTAGCAGTTGGTTATATACAACCAATTTTTTAGATTAAAGTAAGTACATCGCCTTTGAGGCAGTCTATAACAAGACTGCCCCAATGTGATATTAACCCTAAAGTTTATAGTAGGTTATCCAGCATATCTGGTCCAAAAACTTCTCTGTGTAGCCGATAGCTTGGCACCCCTGCTTCCAGTAAAGCTTTCCATTGTTTTTGCATAAAGCCAAGTGGCCCACATAAATACACGTTTGCCTCTTTCAAATCCCACTTTGGTAAATGAGCCAACTCCATCTCGCCCTCTATCACATAATCAGGATTAACACTGAATGCATCAAGAGTGTTGTAAAAACTAGTTACCCTTAGATTAGGCATAATTTCAATCGCAAAATCTAAATCATTAGTGTGCGAATGGTGAGATTTTGATCTAGAGGCATGTACAAATATCACCTCGTGCTCCGGGCGGTTTATTGCTAAGTGATTCAATGTGGAAATCATTGGTGTGATGCCGACACCTGCAGAAATCAAAACAATCGGACTAGCTGATGAGACATCAGGTGTAAAATCTCCAAATGGCTGACTGATTTGAAGTCTATCATTGAGCTTTAAATGATCATGAAGCCAATTTGAAACCCGACCAGATGGCGACTCATGTTTTGCATCTTCACGCTTTACAGAGATTCGTAAATGTGACTTGTCTGGTGCATCGGACAAGCTGTATTGACGCAGTTGGCGCGTACCATTTTTGAAGTTAACTGCAACACTGATGTACTGCCCTGATTGAAATGAAGGCATCGGTTTGCCATCTATAGAAGTCAACTCAAATGACTTCACCTGTTCACTTTGCTGAGTGATATTCGTCACGGTGACCTCTCTAAGTTCACCTTCCGTCACACCAGATTCAGCATAAAGCCGTTTTTCCTCAGCAATTAACGTGTCTGCTAACATCGTATAAGCTTCTGTCCACGCCTCTAGCAGGGGCACTGTCGCAGCATCGCCTAGTGTTTCTTTTATAGCGCCTAGCAGGTGATGCCCAACAATTGGGTAATGTTCAGCTTTAATGCCAAGCGAAGCATGTTTATGCACAATACGGCTTATTACCGGTGTTAACACCTCTAAATTATCTATATTGGCAGCATAAGCAAACACAGCTGCAGCGAGTGATTGTTGCTGCACCCCTTGCGCCTGATTGCCCATATTGAACAGGTTTTTTAATTCAGGATGTGCGTTAAATAGATTCCGGTAAAAAGTACTGGTAATTGCCAAACCATGTTCACGCAATACTGGAACACTTGCTTGGATATAAGGTCTTGCAGCTTCTGATAACATAACACTCTCCATAATGTGCATATAAAATGCATCTTTTAATTCTAAAAAATAGCGGATTGAACCGCTGGTTTTGTTTTTCATTGATTGTTATTGCAAAGTGGCTTCTTTGGCATAAAACGTCAAAAACTCACTATGCATCATAGACACTTGCTCGCCGGTACGACCTCCGATGATATCCGCTAACGAGTACTCATCCAAAGTTGTATAAAATGTTGCCAGGCTTTTATTTAAAGCTAATCTTAGGCCACAAGCATTGCTCAATCTGCAGCCAAGCTGCTCACATTCTATTAACTCTTTACGACCTTCTAATAGTTTTACCACTTGCCCTATCTTTAATGATTCAGGTGCTACACCTAAACGTAGTCCGCCCGACCTTCCGCGCACTGCATCTACCCAACCCTCTTTAGCTAATTGTCCCGCTACCTTAACCAAGTGATTGCGTGGAATATTAAATTGCATTGAAATTTCCGCCACTGTTACAGCAGGTAACTCGCGTTTCTCACTTGCGAGATACATCAGGAGTCGTAAACCAATATCTGTATATCGTGTTAGGTACATAGTGAACATAGTGTAATTTAATATGCATATATAATGCAACAATTAAATTTCAGAAAATTCATATTAAAGAAAGCAAGAAATATAAAAGCCCATGCATTGCATGGGCTTTTATAAAACATGAAAAACTACTAATAATTTAATCTATCACTGAATAGGATTAATCATCAGCAGTAGAAGCAATCTTATGAATACTTAAATCAGCACCGTCGAACTCAGCTTCAGCGTTCATGCGGATACCCACCAGCTTCTTAATCACGCCATATACAACAATACCGCCCATCAGCGCAATAATCACTCCTAAACCCGTACCTATGAGTTGCGAGATAAAACTCACGCCGCCCATACCGCCAAGTGCTTTTGCACCAAAGATACCGGCAGCAATTCCACCCCATGCGCCGCACAAGCCATGCAATGGCCAAACACCTAGTACATCATCAATTTTCAAGCGATTTTGTGTTTGCGTAAATGCCCACACAAACAATACACCGGCTACTAAACCTGTAGCCAAAGCACCCAGTGGATGCATGACATCGGAGCCTGCGCAAACAGCGACTAACCCTGCTAGTGGGCCATTATGTACAAAGCCCGGGTCATTTTTACCCATTGCTAATGCCGCTAATGTACCGCCCACTAATGCCATGAGTGAGTTAATAGCAACTAAGCCTGAAATACCCTGCACAGCTTGAGCAGACATGACGTTAAAACCAAACCAACCAACAGTAAGTACCCATGCACCTAGCGCTAAGAACGGAATACTTGATGGCGGGTGAGCATTCAAACGACCGTCTTTACCATAACGCCCTGCACGTGCACCAAGCAATATCACTGCAGCTAGAGCAATCCAACCGCCCATCGCATGTACAACAACCGAACCTGCAAAATCATGAAATTTTGCACCGAAGCTAACGTTTAACCAATCTTGAAAACCATAATGGTTGTTCCAAGCGATGCCTTCAAAAAATGGATAGACGAACCCCACTAATAAAAATGTTGCAGCTAGCTGTGGATTAAATTTTGCGCGCTCTGCTATACCACCAGAAACAATGGCGGGAATAGCCGCAGCAAAAGTAAGTAGGAAAAAGAATTTGACTAAATCATAGCCATTTTTTGCAGCCAGTACCTCTGCGCCACTGAAAAAATTTACACCATAAGCGATGCTGTAACCTATGAAAAAATAGGCGATAGTCGATACTGAAAAATCAACCATGATTTTAACCAAGGCATTGACCTGGTTTTTTTTGCGAACTGTACCAACCTCTAAGAACGCAAAACCTGCGTGCATTGCAAGCACCATAATAGCGCCTAACAATACAAATAACACATCACTTGCTGAGACTAACGCTTCCATTGCTGTATCA
>JANOHT010000136.1:0-4966 GCA_031406605.1 Methylotenera sp.
GCCATTTTTCAGGCGTCAATGTCTTCATTGATAGTGCGTGAATCTCTGCACGCATTCTATCGCCTAGCGCTGAATACACAAGTTGATGCTGCTGCACCATAGACTTACCAACGAAAGCTTCACTCACAATGACCGCTTCAAAATGTGTACCATCATCGCCTAATACTTTGATGTGTTCACAGTCTAAATGTTGCGTAATATAGGCTTCTAATTGTTGCGCACTTAACACTATCTCATCACCTTTTTCTGATCACTACTTGTTGGTTTAATCTGCAAAGCTTGATTTACGCCCTGAGCTTATAGCCTGATTTTAACATTTTTAGGGTAACCAGTGCTAACACTAAGAACGATACGCCGACGATGGTTAAACTAATCAGCGGCGAGATATCACCTTTACCAAAGAAACCGTATCTAAAGCCGTCTATCATGTAGAAAAACGGATTGAGATGCGAGACTTTCTGCCAAAAAGGCGGCAGTGAGTGTATAGAGTAAAACACACCCGATAAAAAAGATAAGGGCATGATAATAAAATTTTGGAACATCGCCATTTGATCAAATCGGTCTGCCCATATACCGGCAATGATGCCGAAAGTGCCTAATAAAGCACTACCCAATAAGGCAAAAGCAAAAATTAAACTAGGGTAAACAACGTTTATATCTACAAACCAGAATGCTACTAAATAAATACATAGCCCCACTGCTAAGCCACGAATAATGGCAGCACATAGAAATGCAGTAAAAAACTGTAAATGTGTAAGTGGGGTGAGTAAGACAAATACAATATTACCCATGACTTTTGATTGAATCAGGCTAGACGAGCTATTCGCAAATGCATTTTGTAGTACCGACATCATAATGAGGCCTGGGATCAAAAATGCGGTATAGGGCACACCGTCATACACTTGCACATGCCCCTCAAGGACATGTGAAAAAATCAACAGATACAGCAACGCCGTGATCACAGGCGCTGCTACAGTTTGAAAAGCCACACGCCAAAAGCGTAGCAGCTCTTTTTTAAGTAATGTCCAAGGTCCTCTTAAAGCTGGGCTAATCATCATTGACCTACTAACGACAAAAACACATCTTCTAAATCTGCTTCGTTTAATTGCATATCAATCACCTTAATATCAGCTGACCGCAATCCAGCTAACACCAACTCAATTTGCGCCATATCATTCAACGCAAAGGTAAAAATACCACCGTCTCGGCTACGCAATAACGGTTGAATATCAGCAGGCAGTATCACATCACCTAAAGTTAATCTTAAATTTTTACCTGCAAATTTATTCAGCAAATTGGCTGTAGTATCTAAGGCGACAATTTTGCCTTGCTTCATCATGCCCACACGGCTACACAATGTTTCAGCTTCTTCCAAATAATGCGTGGTTAAAATAATGGTGTGGCCTTCGTAATTGAGCTTCTTAATAAACTCCCACATCAGTTGCCGTAATTCGACATCCACACCAGCCGTAGGCTCATCAAGCACAATCACCGGCGGTTTATGCGCTAAAGCTTGGGCAATCAGCGCGCGACGTTTCATGCCGCCAGAAAGCTGACGCATATTAGTATTCGCTTTCTCGGCCAGACCTAAGCCTTCGAGAATCTCATCTACCCAAGCATCGTTTTCAGGGCCACGACCAAAATAGCCAGCCTGGAAACGTAACATTTCACGGACATTAAAGAACGGGTCAAACACCAGCTCTTGCGGCACAACACCCAGTAACTGCCTGGCCTGCTGGTATTGATTCACCACATCAAAACCCATCACAGCAATATCACCAGAAGTCGGCTTAATTAAGCCCGCAAGAATACTGATTAAAGTAGATTTTCCTGCGCCGTTAGGACCCAACAGAGCAAAAAACTCTCCCTGCTCAATGGTTAAATCAATTCCTTTAAGCGCGTGCAGACTACCAAAATTCTTATGTACACCATTGATTTTAATTGCAGAGTTCATTTTATGATTAGATTTTTGTAATGGGGCGAGCAAGCTTGACTTTGCAAATATACATTTAAAAATTAATGCATAAGATTGTGAAAGTTATATTCTAAAAAAATACGGCCACCATACAAGTTAAGTATGAGTAAACCGCATTAATTTACTAATAAGTGGTGACGTTATTATAAAAAGCAATGGGCTTTAAGAAAAAGCTAAAAACGACCCGCTAATTTGTACTTATTAATTTGTACTTAATGGGATAAATTCAGTGACGCCATACAGCGTAGCCAAACTCGTTAAATCGGCTGGTAAGCTAGTAAAGGTCACTTTACAGTTTGAAGCAATAGCACGACGTTGCCATTCCATAATTAAACTAATCGCCGCAGTATCCACATCCGTCACTGCTGAAAAATCAACTTCAATTGAACTTGTCATCAAAAGCGATTTACTCTGATTTAATATTACATTGGCATTATCCATCAGTACGTCGCCTGCAACACGCCATTGATTATCTTGCTGGGTAATATTGGTCATATTGACGCTATCTGCATGCAATCTAAATTTAAATTAGAACTCAATTCTAACCAGCTACTTTATTTTTATCTGCAAGTTTTTTGTTCAGGCTATCTAAACCATTCTGACGAATTTCGTTGCTAAACTGACTACGATAATTTGTCACCAGACTCACATTTTCGATTACGATATCATAAACTTTCCAGCCGTTAGCTCCTTTTACAAGTGAGTAATCAACTGCAACTGGTTGACCGCCTGGCTGTAAAATTTGTGTTTTTACACTTACATTTTTTGCATCTGGCTCAGCACGCAAAGGTTTATATTCAATCACTTGATCTTTATATTTACCCAAGGCAGAAGCATACGTGCGCAACAGCAGACTACGGAACTCTTTTTGAAAACTAACCTGCTGCTCAGGTGTAGCGGTTTTCCAATTTTTACCGAGCACCATACGGCATACTCGCTCAAAATCAAAATTGGGCAATATTTTTGCTTCAACTACAGAATATAATTGCTGCTGATTGCCCGCTTGAATCTGTTTGTCATTTTTGATAATTGTTAATACTTCATCTGCAGTTTGCTTAACGAGTGCATCAGGCGTTATTTCAGCATGTGCAACACCAAAAGATATTAGCGAACTTGCAAGCAAACTAGCACTTACCAAAAACTTTAAAAATAACTTCATTGGAACCCTTTTTTAAACACTTGCATTATTTTAATACTTTTTATATTGCTTTACAGCACAAAAAAATTCATTAAGCACGTAACAGCTTATCTTAGAACGGCGCATCACCCAATTCGGTTGACTTTTCGACGACTGGTGCAACCACACTATCCAACACTTTAGGATCCGTATTTTTTGCTTCTGATTTAGTTTCAGACGCTTTGCTAAATAAAAATTGGCTAATCATTTTCTCTAACACCACAGCATCTTGCGTTTGCGTTATTTTATCACCATTTTTCAAAGCATCATCTTCACCACCTGCTTCAAGACCTATGTACTGCTCGCCCAACAAACCCGCCGTATAAATATTAGCAAATGTGTCTTTAGGGAAACTATAGCGCTTGTCTATATTAATCACCACAATCGCTTCATATGATTTGCTATCAAAAGTAATATTATCAACACGACCCACTACAACACCTGCGCTTTTCACAGGCGCATGAGGTTTTAAACTTCCTACATTTTCAAAAGCTGCGCTGACACTATAAGTTTCACCAATTTTACTTGAGGTTAAATTTCCTACTTTCATAGCTAGACCCAGTAAAGCAGCAACACCTAGTGCCACAAAAATCCCTACCCATAAATCTATTGTTGTTCTATCCACTTAACATCCCCTCAATTTACACATTTCATGCTTTACAACTATTGTTGGTTATGTAACCAACATAAATGACGTTAAAACAAAATCTAAGCCCAATACTACGAACGACGAAATCACCACAGTACGGGTTGTTGCTCGACTCACACCTTCGGCTGTCGGCGGCGCATCAAACCCTTCAAACAAAGCGATCATGGTACAAACAACACCAAATACCAAGCTTTTGATTACGCCATTGACGATATCCGCTCTAAAATCTACATTCGCTTGCATTTGCGACCAAAACGCACCGTCATCAACCCCTATTAAAGGCACTGCCACTAAATAGCCGCCTAAAATACCTACCATAGAAAATAATGCAGCTAATATGGGCATCGAAATAACGCCAGCCCAAAAACGTGGTGCAATCACCCGCGCAATCGGGTTCACTGCCATCATTTCCATCGCAGATAACTGTTCAGTCGTTTTCATTAAGCCTATTTCAGCAGTAATTGCCGTACCTGCACGCCCAGCAAACAACAAAGCTGTTACTACGGGTCCTAATTCACGCACCAGCGAGAGCGCTACCAATACACCAATCGCCTCAGATGAACCATATTTCTGCAAAGTGTTGTAGCCTTGTAGCGCCAATACCATGCCTACGAAAAATGCTGACACGATAATAATCATCAGCGACATGACACCGGTAGAATATATTTCACGAAGTGTTAGATGAAAACGCCGGAAACTTTCACCTGAGTAAATGATTGTTAAGAAGAAAAGGCGCGCGCCTGCGCCTAGGCGCCAAATACGCTCTATCATCCGCTTACCGATACCGCGTAAGGTACTAACAATATTAAACAATGGACTTGATTTAATCATTTATTTTTAATTATTCACTTGATTGGCTTTTAGCTTAATTAGCCTACTAGGCCATCTTCACTTTTTATATAGCTAATACTAACCGACTCTTTTTTGTTGCAGCAGTTCAGATTGATAGTTTGCAGCAGCATAGTGGAACGGTACTGGTCCATCTTTTTCACCATGCACAAACTGATGCACAAATGGCAATGTAGATTGCATTAAATCATGTGGCGTACCTTCTGCTGCAACGATGCCATCCGCCACAAAATACACATAATCTGCGATTAAAAATGTTTCTTTAACATCGTGCGACACAATGATAGAGGTAGCGCCTAATGCATCATTAAGGCTG
>JANOHT010000221.1:0-4827 GCA_031406605.1 Methylotenera sp.
GAATTACCGCTCTACCGTGCGTATCCTGCGTGCTGCCAATCAAGTGATCAGCAACAATCCTAAATTATTTGAAAAGAAATTATGGAGCGATTTGGGCACAGGTGAGTTGATACAAGTCTCTGCCGCGATGAGCGAAGAAGCTGAGGCAGAATCAGTCATTATGAAGCTGCAAGCGCATAAGTTTGAAAATCGTACATTCCACAAAGACTACGCCATTTTATACCGCGGCAACCATCAAGCACGGGTGTTTGAACAGCAGTTACGCAATCATAAAATCCCTTACACAATCTATGGGGGACAATCTTTCTTCTATAAAGCTGAGATTAAAGACTTGGTCAGTTACTTACGCTTGATTGCAAATGAAGATGATGATCCAGCGTTTATTCGAGCAGCCACGACGCCTAAAAAAGGCATCGGCAATACCACGCTTGAACGCTTGGGTGAATATGCCAGCGCCCATAAAATTTCATTGTTTGCAGCAGCGTTCGAAGGTGCATTTCAAAGTGAGGTTGGCAATAAACAATTAGAAGACTTGCTCAATTTCTGCCAATACATCAATAAGCTACAAGTAAGAGCCGTGCGTGATCCTGCGGGTGAAGTACTCAATGACTTGCTCACGACCATTCAATATGAAGCATTTTTGTATGATAGCGAAGAGCCGCGCGCCGCTGAGTCGAAAATGTCAAACGTGATGGACTTTATTGGCTGGCTCACTAAAAAAGGCGAAGCCAGTACCGAATTTGGCAATGAATCGGATGGTAAAAATCTATTAGAACTTACGCAGATGGTTTCGCTGATGAGCATGCTGGAAGGCCGTGAAGATGGCGAACCAGATGCAGTCAAGTTATCTACCCTGCATGCGGCTAAAGGGCTGGAGTTCGGTCATGTGTTTTTAATTGGCTGCGAAGAAGGCATATTGCCGCACCGTGAAAGTATAGACACCGACAAAATTGAAGAAGAGCGCCGCCTCATGTATGTAGGTATTACCCGTGCACAAAAATCATTGAATATTTCATGGTGCAAAAAGCGTAAACGTGCAGGTGAGATACAAATGTGTGAACCCAGCCGATTTATTGCAGAGTTACCAAAAGATGATGTGCGTCATTTTGGTAATCCATTTAATGACTCTGAAGCGAGTAAAGACTTTGGTAAATCTAAAATGGCGAGTATACGCGCCATGCTAGCCAAATAAAGTTATAGCAAATATTGTAAATTCTTGTAAACTACTTATCGTAATAAGGGTATTAGTAATTTTTAGCAAAAAACGCGTTTCTTAGCAAATACTAGCACTAACTTTTCATCGTTATTCTTAACGGAAAAGGACTGTTATGAATGTTGGACGTAAGTTGATGCTGATTGTTGTGACTAGTGTTGCACTAGTCACCATTCCTTCCGCTGGAGCAATTTACTACTATACAAAACACAAACTCTTAGCCAGCGAGGCAGCAACACTAGTCGCTGAAACTAGGATTCTGTCTGTATCCCATACTCAAAAGCTAGCAGACGCTGGTACCAGCTTAAAAGCGCTATCCCGCTTACTTCAAAAAAAACTTGCGATGCCTGCCGAAGCAGGTGATGCACAAGCCTTTAACGCTCTAGTGCAACATGACAAAGATTTAGCATGGCGTAATGAAAGTAAACAATTTGACGGTAAAGTTGAATCAGGTTTATTTATTCCGGCACGAACTACACTTAATGCCGCACAAAAAACCATGCCATTACGTACTAAACATGTCATCGATTTGTTTGGTAATTCAATTCAATCTCTATTTAATAATGTTTGGTTGCTTACCCCCAATAACATACTCATTATTTACGATGCTGGCGTACCTGATTTTGTGGCTAAAATGCCAGCAGATATTGATTACAGTGATACGCCCTGGATTACCCTGGGAGACCCAACCAAAAACCATGAACGTGCATTAAGCTGGACACCACCGCTGTTTGACCCGGTTGCCAAAGTATGGATAGTGAGCGCAGTTTTACCACTAGATGTAAATGGTCAATGGATTGGTATGTTGGGGCACGATATCTATCTTAACAAATTGCTACCTGCGTTATTTCAACCTAGCCAACGCTATCAAGGTGAGCAACACTTTTTGCTAGATACACAAGGCAATTTCATAGAGGCTGGCCCTTGGCAAAAAAACCTGGAAGCAAATCCAGAAAGCTTTAAACCAGCACTATTGAACGAACCAGATTTTGCTCAACTTCTGTCTAAGAAGTTGAGCCTAGAGCCAAAAGCGTTTAAGCAGGAAGTAATATTACAGGGTAAAGAATATTTGGCCATCGGCATGATAATGCCATCTGTGAACTGGCAGTATTTTAGGCTAATCCCTATTGATGAAATTTTAGCGCCTATGCGGCAAGTATTTTATGCATTGGTCGGCATGGTCATTACCATTGGTTTACTGATAGGCTTTTTGATTGATAGGGCAGTAAAACGCAATATCGTTACGCGATTGCAAGTACTAGCCGATGTAGTTCGCAGATATGCTAATGGTGAACTGTCTGCTCGCGCGAGATTGGTAGGAGACGATGAAATCGCCAAAACATCACATGAGTTTGATTCAATGGCCGATCAGTTAAAAGCAACGCTTGATGCAATTCCCGATTTACTATTTGACCTTGGTCTTGATGGCCATTATTACAGTGTGCATAGCCCTAATGATGCTTTACTTGCTGCACCAGCAAAAGATTTAATTGGTAAAACAGTGCCACAAATACTACTCCCGGAAGCATCTGCAATAGTCATGTCAGCACTGCAAGAGGCACATGAAACAGGCGTATCTCAGGGGAAACAGTTTAAACGGGAAACGCCTCAAGGAGTTCTATGGTTCGAACTTTCTGTTGCTAAAAAAAATACACCCATTAATGAAAGTCCGCGCTTCATGATGTTGTCTAGAGACATTACCGAGCGCAAACTTGCAGCCGAGGAGATACGGAACTTAGCCTTCTATGACGCTCTCACGGGCTTGCCTAATAGACGGCTATTGCTTAATCGTCTTAAGGAGATACTAATTGCCAGTGAGCACAGTGGCAGAGATGGCGCGTTATTATTTCTAGATCTTGACCATTTCAAAACACTGAATGACACTCTAGGTCATGAGACTGGCGATTTACTGCTGCAACAGGTTGCCAGTCGATTAACCTCATGCGTTCGTGGGGGTGATATCGTGGCCCGCTTGGGTGGTGATGAATACGTGGTGGTACTGGAAAACTTAGGTGATAACTCTATTGAATCAACATCACAAGCTACAGCCATCAGCAAAAAAATTCTTGCTGCACTTAACCAGCCGTATAAGCTTAATAAGCGTATCTACCAGAGCACTGCAAGTATTGGTATCACCCTTTTTAGTAATCACAAACTATCTCAGGATGACCTGCTCAAGCATGCTGATATTGCCATGTATCAAGCAAAAAAAGCAGGTCGCAATGTCTTGCGACTTTTCGACCCCCAAATGCAAAATGCAATCAATGATCGGGCTGCGCTTGAGGATGAGTTACGCTTAGCCATTAAACAAAAGCAATTTGAATTGTATTATCAAATTCAAGTAGATAGCTCAGATCATGCAACGGGTGCAGAGTCGTTGATTCGCTGGCAGCACCCAGTGCGCGGCATGATACCGCCTTTTGAATTTATCCCTATCGCCGAAGAATCAAATTTGATATTACCTATTGGTGAGTGGGTATTAGATACCGCTTGTGCTCAAATCAAAGATTGGCAGCAAGACGAGTCCATTCACAATCTCGTACTATCCGTGAATGTGAGTGCAAAGCAATTCCGTCAAGAAAACTTTGTGGCTCAAGTACAGGCTGCTGTAAAACGCCATGCAATTAACCCAATGCAACTTAAGCTAGAACTCACCGAAAGCATGTTGTTAGATGATGTCGACGGCACAATTGCAACGATGAATGCTCTAAAAGAAATCGGGGTGCAATTTTCCTTGGATGACTTTGGTACAGGCTATTCATCTCTGCAATACCTCAAGCGATTACCACTCAATCAATTAAAAATCGACCAATCTTTTGTACGTGATATCGTTGTTGACCCCAATGACAGAGCCATTGTACGCACGATTATTGTCATGGCAAGAAGCTTAAACCTAGCAGTGATTGCCGAAGGCGTAGAAACAGACGAGCAACGGCAACTACTCATACAAATTGGTTGCACGAACTTTCAAGGCTATTTATTTGGTAAACCAACGCCCATTGCACAGTTTGAAAAATTACTTAAGCAGTTTAATCTTACTGATTTGCCAGCCGCCAATTTGCATTCCGTCACCGATATGCACTAATTCAACGTTAAATCTACGCAGGCTCGGTTATAATGCACCCTTGAAAATTATTAAAGTACTAGGCTATCAATTGCTAGTTACTGCATATCAGACAAACCAAAAATTTAGCTTCCAAAAAATAGCTGCAGTCACATAAACATTTCAGCTTTTCTTTGAAATCAGCAATCACTCAAATAATCACCATACGAAATTAAATAAACTATGCCATACATCACCCTAGACAATGCCAGCCTTGCTTTTGGTCACCATGCCCTGCTCGACCACGCTGCATTCCAACTTGATGCAGGTGAACGTGTAGGTCTAATCGGACGCAACGGTGCAGGGAAATCTAGCTTGCTAAAAGCCATTGCAGGAACAATTAAATTAGACGATGGCACAGTCTGGCGCGCACCAAACGCGCGCGTGGTATATGTACCGCAAGAGCCTGAATTGGATGCCACTCATACCGTATTTGAAGCAGTGGCAGAAGGTTTAGGTGCGTTGCAGCAAACAATCATTGACTACCACGCCGTAACACATGACATGGGCA
>JANOHT010000276.1:0-17162 GCA_031406605.1 Methylotenera sp.
GCAAAATGTAAACACTTAGTTGAAAATATAAACCTGATATAATTTGACTTCAATTGGTGAATCTCAGTCATTTAGTAATCAGTAGTCAATACTCAGATAGTCCATCTTAATGCGCATTCAATCTAAATCGGTAGCATGGTAATTACTAATGGTTAATTTCAAATAATGGCGACAAGCAAAGAACTTGCAGATTTTCTTGAGTCTGTAGAGCGTCGTGCTTTTAAGCAGACAGCTTATGCTGTGCGTGACGACCATGCCGCGCTTGATATCGTGCAAGATACCATGATGAAGCTTGCTGAAAAATATGGTGATAAACCTGCCGCAGAATTTCCCATGCTTTTTCAGCGCATTTTACAAAATACCATGCGAGATTTTTGGCGTAGGCAAAAGGTACGTAATTTATGGACGACTTTGTTATCTTCATTTGGCGGCAATAGCGAGGGTGATGAAGACCGTGATCCACTAGAAACCATAGATGTCGAAGATGATAGCGATGAACCCGCTGCACAACTTGAGCGCAGCCAAACGATATCACTCATTGAGCGTGCATTAGAAAAATTGCCTGCACGTCAACGAGAAGCCTTTATCCTGCGTTATTGGGAGGAAATGGATGTGGCTGAAACCGCTGATTTAATGGGTTGCTCACAAGGGAGTGTTAAAACCCACTGTTCGCGTGCTGTTCACGCGTTAGCTGCTGAACTGAAATCACAAGGCCTAGAGAAGCTGGGTCTGCTGAATGAACGTTTAGTTAAGCCACGTTTGATAAACCCTAGTTTAGGCGACCAATTAGCCGCTAACACTGGCTCGAAAAGTTAGGAGGCGAGCGATGAGTACACAAGAAAGCAAAACGATGTCTGAGTTTACGCAAACATATCAAATGTCAGAAGAACAGGTGGCACAGAATGTGGCTCACCTATTGAATTCTGATGCACAACAGCTAAGTCCGGCTTTAGCACAGCATTTATCAACTGCACGTAGTTTAGCGGTTAATCAATTAGCTGCTAGACAGCCTGCCAGCTTCAGTATTGTTAATCGTAGTGGTAACGCCTTGCATTGGGTTGGAGAGCATGTAGGACATTTTTTTGGCAGTCATCGTGCAATGTCCGGCGCGATGGTGGCGGGGGTGATGTTGCTTACATTTTTTGCAGTACAACAATTTAATTTTGATAATAACTTAGAAAACAGCGATGCATTCTTGTTGGCGTCAGATTTACCACCAGAAGCTTACGCAGATAAAGGGTTTGATACATGGTTAGTTTCAACGCGAGATTAAGAAATAGCATCCTTATTTGCTTGGTATTGTTGTTTAGTGGGCTCACGCACGCTGATGAAAATAATGTGTCTTGGGCACAATTAAACCAAGAGCAACATAAAATTTTGAGTCCACTCGCGTCAGAGTGGGATACCTTGCGCCCATGGCAACGTGAAAAAATGCTGGATATTGCACGTGATTATCCAAAAATGAGCCCGAGTAAACAAGTCTTGGTACAAAAGCGGCTGTCGAACTGGAGCCGTATGACCCCTTATGAACGTGAAAATGCAAGAAAAAAACATCAGCAATTTCAATCTTTAGCACCAGATAAAAAAAATGAATTGCGCAAAAAATGGACCGAGTATGAGAAGCTGCCGGAATCAGAGCGTGCCAGATTACGATCAGAGTCACCAGATACTTATACCGATGCTGATCTACAATAATTGAATGTTATTAAAAATATGCAAGACAAGCAAAATGTACAAATAAAAGCCCCAACTTTAACAAAGCTTGGGGCTTGTCTTATTTACGAAGCGCTTGTGATTATTGCGCTATCGTTCGCGTGTGCTTTAGTTTTTTTGCTAGTAGGGGGCGACGCGAGTCATGGTGTTAAGCGTTACGTGTTACAGCTTTTTTTATGGCTATCCATTGGACTCTACTTTGTTTGGTGTTGGCAAAGTGGTGGCCAAACATTGGCGATGCACACTTGGCATTTAAGATTAGTGACCAAAAATAATCAGACACTTTCTCTGAAAGCCGCTGCGGTCAGATATGTATTAGCCTCTATCAGTTTGATGCTGTTCGGGCTTGGTTTTTTATGGGTGATTATTGATCGTGATCGCTTGTTTTTACATGATAGATTGCTGAAGAGTAAAATTATCGTCGTTCAACGTAATACAGCATAGCCAACCCAGCTATCAAAAACAATATTGTGGGCATAATGGCGCTAAATAGCGGAGACCAATCATTTAGTAGGCCTAAATGCACAAATACTCGGTTTAAGATTTGATACAACACCCCAAGCATAATGCCGACGAAAATCTTGGTGCTAGCGCCAGTAGCACGTTGTTGAATAAAACCAAAGGGTAAGGCTAAAATTACCATCACCAAGCAAGCAAGTGGATAAATCATTTTTGCCCAAATAGCGACTTCATAGCGCGTGGTTTTTTGTTTGTTGATTGCTAAATGGTTAATATAGCTATACAAGTTCCAAGCTGACATTTTTTCGGGCAGCACCAGTAGTACATTGAGTAATTCTGGCCGTAAGAGCGAGCGCCACTGGGCGTCTGGAAATTTTTTCACATGTACTGTATCTAAACCGAAGTCTGTTTGCGTCACTTCTTTTAAATTCCAGTAATCTTCTTCAAACTTCCCACGTTTAGCGGTGGTTGTACTTTCTAACTTAAAGCTCTTGTCAAACTTATAGATGTGTAAATTGAGTAAAGTTGCATCGGGAAGTACGTCTTCTACGTTCACAAAGCTGCTGCCATCTTTTACCCAAAGGCCAGACCTAAAGTCCTGAGCAATTACCGAGTCCGTGGCCTTAATGCGTATGCGCTGTGCCATTTTTTCGCTGTATGGGGTGATGAGTTCGCCAATGATGAAGGTGAAAATGGTGAAAACGAAACCAATTTTTAGTAAAGTGAATGCAATGTTTTGTAGTGAAATGCCACTCACTCTAAATACAACCAGTTCAGAGTAGCGTGCAAATTGCCCCAAACTATACATGCAGCCAACCAGTACCGCGACTGGCATGACCTCATAAATATGACCAGGAGCACTGAGCAAAACAAATAGGGTGATTTTACCCAAACCGTAGCTGCCTTTTCCTAAGCTTTCAAGTTCTTGAATTAAGTCAAAAAATGAGAACATCGTAATCAACGCCAGCATGATGAGCAGCACATTCACGCTGATTTCTTTAAGTAGATATCGAGTAATAATTTTCATGTAAACGTATATACGATTGAGTTGATGTCGTTAGATTTGGCTGATTGCGTAGCAATTAAGATTTATTACGATTTTTTAACCAACTTGCTGGCCAAAAATTAGGAAAAATCGGTAGTTGTTTAACGCGACGGTAAAACATATAGGCTGTGAGAGATAAAAATATGAGGTGTACAGGCCATAAGCCAACCGTTTCATATACCTTACCTTGCGCAACCCAAGCTTGCATAATACTCAGCATATTGTTGTAAATCATATAAATAACCAGTGCTAGTACAAAGTTCGCTGAGCGGCCAGCACGCGGGTCTAATGAACTTAACGGAATAGCTAACAGTGCCAGTATCAGTGCGGAAATAGGGATTGCAAGCCGCCATTGTAGTTCTGCGCTATTGGCAAGGTCATTGTTTAGAATCAACTCTTGGCTTGATTTTGATTGTGTAGTGGGTGGTTTTTGTTTGACCTCAGCAGCCTCTACTCGAATGGCGTATTTCTCAAATTGCGTGGTTGAGAACTCTGCTGTTCCGCGCTCACCTTGATAGCGACGACCATTTTCCATCACTAAAAAATTGTCACCATTTTTTTCAGCTAAACGGCTACCCTGCGCGGCAACAATGATGCCTAATTTTTGATGCTGAATAGATTGTACGAATATGTTTTTAACGATATTGCCAAGTTCATCAAAGCTTTCTATAAAAAATACTCGCTCAGCATTGCTAGACTCTTTAAATACGCCAGGGCTAATAGAAGCTAAATCATCACGGCTTTCAAGCTGCATGCGATAGTCTTCACCTTTGTTGGTGGCCCACGGCATAATAAATAAACTTAACAAAGAAATGAGTACGATAATAGGTAAGGTAAACGCGAGTACAGGTCGAATCCAGTTATTGATACTGAGCCCAGAGCTAAACCAGATAACCATTTCTGAATCACGATACCAGCGTGACAAGGTCATCAATACCGCTAAGAATAATGTGAGTGATAACAGCATGGGTAGGAACTTAACCATGTTAAAACCTAACATAGTAGTGATAGCATCGTTCGGCAGTATGCCTTTTGCGGCCAAACGAATTAAATAACCAGCACGCTGCGCAATAACAATGCCGACCAAGATGAGGAAGGCACCAGCAGCGGTTGAGATAAGTTCTTGTAAAAGAGAGCGCCTAAAGAGCATATGATTAATGATGTCTAATTATTTACAACTATGAATTACGTGTAAAACACGCGATAATTTAATTTACGAGTAGAAAAACATATAACAATACGGAGTTTTACGTTATGAAATCCAGCACCATAGAATTTAGCATAAAAAACGGTCATGCGGAAAAACAGCTTAGTAATTGTGTCATTGTAGGCGTATACGAATCGAATCAATTATCTGATGCAGCACAAGCAATTGATCGTGCTTCCTCAGGCTATGTCAGCAATATCGTAAAACGCGGTGATATGGATGGCAAGCTGGCGACATGCTTAATGTTGCATAATGTACCAGGTACGCTAAGCGAACGGGTGTTGTTAATAGGTTTAGGTAAGGCGGAAGAGTTTAATGACAAACAATTTTGCCAGGCAGTACGTGCATCCATTAAAGCATTAGCTGCAAGTAATGCCAATGATGCAGTCACTTTTTTGGCAGAGCTTTCTGTTAATCAACTGACGATGCGTCGCAAAGTGGCGCATCTCGTCGAGGCAACGCTTGATGTGGCATATAAGTTCGATGCAATTAAACGCAAGAAAGAAGAAGATGATAAGAAAGACCATGGTCAGAAAAAGGATGCTAAAAAGAGTCTCACAAAGTTAGCGGTGAATGTTTCGCAGGCTAATGAAGTAAAAGAAGCTGAAGCTGGCGCCGCTGATGGTAAAGCGTTAGCGGCTGGTGTAACTTTAGCTAAAGATTTAGGCAATTTACCACCAAACGTATGTACGCCAGCCTATCTGGCTGAAACTGCTGAGTCATTGGGCAAAAAATACGACTTTAAAGTAAAAGTATTAGAGCGTGATGAGCTTAAGAAATTAGGCATGGGTTCATTTTTAGGTGTGGCGCAAGGTAGTGAAGAACCGCCAAAATTTATTATCATGCAGCATTTGAAAGGTAAAAAAGGTCAAAAACCAGTGGTGTTAGTAGGTAAAGGTATTACCTTTGACACAGGAGGTATTTCATTAAAACCAGGTAGTGAAATGGATGAGATGAAGTACGATATGTGCGGCGCGGCGAGCGTATTGGGCACCTTTAAAACCATTGCGGAGCTAGATCTGCCACTGAATGTCATTGGTGTAATTCCAACTTGTGAAAATATGCCAGATGGCCGTGCGATTAGGCCAGGAGATGTATTAACCAGTATGTCCGGCTTGACCATAGAGATACTGAATACTGATGCTGAAGGTCGTTTGATTTTATGTGATGCACTGACCTATGTAGAGCGGTTTGAGCCGAGTGCGGTAGTCGATATCGCTACCCTCACAGGTGCTTGTGTGATTGCATTAGGACATCACGCGACAGGTTTGTTTAGTAATAACGATGGTTTAGCAAAAGAGTTGTTGGCAGCAGGTGAAGTATCACTTGACCGCGCTTGGCATATGCCGATGTGGGAAGAATATCAGCCGCTATTGGATAGTAATTTTGCGGATATGGCTAACATTGGCGGCAGGGCTGCGGGAAGTATTACAGCAGCTTGCTTCTTATCTCGCTTTGCTAAAAAATATGAATGGGCGCATTTAGACGTTGCAGGCACTGCTTGGAAATCAGGTAAGGAAAAAGGGGGCACTGGCCGACCAGTACCTTTATTGACTGAATTTTTAGTGGCGCGCGCCAATCAATCTGCTGAGTAAGTCACGCTAATGACGCGAGTAGAATTCTTTTTTAATGTGCCGGATAAGCTAGTAAAAGTCGCGGAGCTGTGTGAGAAAGCAGTGGCTAAAGGTCGTCAGCTAACAATTTTTAGTCCAAACGATATGATGAGCAGCGCTATGCAGCAACAGCTCTGGCAACAGTCGATGACGAGTTTTTTGCCTAGTCACTTATCTAGTGAAGCTAAAAGCAAATATTCACCTATCGTATTAGATGATAATGGTGAGAACTTGATACAAGATGATATTTTGATTAACCTGCAGACACAGTATCCACCATTTTTTAGCCGGTTCAGGCATTTGGTTGAGCTGGTTGGCGTGGATGAAGCAGATAAAGTAGCTGCGAGAACACGCTTTCGATTTTATCGCGACCGTGGTTATGACATTAAAACATCAGATATGGCCGCTGATTAGCGTTAAGTTTTTTTATGTAGTGTTCAGCTAGCTGACTTAAATAAGTACTGTTAAATCGAAATATATAAAGATGTGAAAGGGATGCCATCATGCAAGAAGAAGATATTCCTATATTGACACAGGTTCATGCCAGCCCAGCGCGACCCGTTATCAATCAAATCAACATTACTGCTGATTTGATTGTCGATATTGTCGCTCAAATTAAGCCGCAATTGAAATTGCAGCTAGAAGAGGAAATTGAGAAAACCGTCACTGAAAAATTCAGAAAAAAGATGCATGAGGAGTTAATCGATTTTTTACTAAGCGAGTCGGCGAATATTCAAAAAGCCAATCAGGCCTATCTTTCAAGTGCATTAAATCAGCAATATGAGCAGCAGTCTCATCAGTTAGCACAAAAATTCGAGTCAGCAGAGCAAGTGGCTACATCAGTGTTTAAACAATATGTTATCGATGAATTAGCCGCAGCGCGTGTTGTTAGCGATGCTGCGATGACGGAAACGATAAACACCGCGCTTGAACGCACGCAAGAGAGCTTGAGTGAGCAAATTAATTTAACCGTGGTTGAGGAAATGAAGCTGGCGGTAGCAAACGCAGAGCATGCGGTAATGGATAATACTGCCGATTTTGTTGATAGAACTAAAGCAGATTTGGCGACAGAGTTGCCTAGTTTGTTGCATGCGAGTGCGTCTATTATTAAGGCCGATATCGAAACCAAGCTAGAACAGGCCTTGACCGAAATGCAGGTTAACGGCATTGCGGAGGTGCAAGATAAGCTCGGAGTTGCGCTACCCATGATGCAGGCGTCTTTAACTAATCAGTTACAAGATACTTTAACTCAACTACAAACCACTACAGTTGAAAATGCAACGAATGCATTGCAAACTAAAATATCGCGATTACATGAAGATCTATTGGCTGAGCATCAAACTAAGCTGGCAAGTGAGTTGGCTTCTGTTTATCAAAGTCTCACGCAACAATCGCAAGCAGAACTGAACGTATATTTAGATGCGCTACAAGTACAGTCTCAGCAACAATTAGAGCAGAAGCTAGGCGACACATTCCCAACCTTGTATCAGAGTTTGTCAGATGAGTTGGGTGCAACATTGAAGCAAGACTTTGCGGCGCTGGCTGATAATGCGAAAAATGAGTTTAAACAGGCGTTGGATGCTGAGTTGCCGGCAGTTGAACAGGTGTTAACCAGCAAGGTGCATGAGGTGCTCGATGTGGAAGTGCCACGTATCGAGCAGAGCATGAGTCTAAATATAAAAACAGAAATTGAGAAATTGATTGAATCAGTGCGTTTGATTTTTCAAAAATAGCAGTTAAGTAAATTGGGCATATGCAATCCAACTATAGTTGGCTAATGAGTGCCTTATAAGCTTCTGCAGAGAGTAGTTTTTTTTCAACATCTTGCCCACTTGGTTTGAATTTAAAAATCCAAGCTTGATAAGGTTTGTCGTTAATCAATTCGGGGTTGTTGACTAAATCCTGGTTAATTTCAACGACTTCTCCATCTACCAATGCATGTAAATCTGAACCTGTTTTAACAGACTCAACCAACCCACAAGGTTTACCAGCCTCTAGTGTGCTGCCCACCGTTGGCGCATCAAGAAATACAATGTCACCCAGTAAATCCTGCGCATAGTCGGTAATCCCCGCTTCCCATATTCCTTCTGAAGTAGGTTTAGTCCATAAGTGTTCAGCGCTATAAAGTAATGATTCGGGAATACGCATTTTTATTGCTCATGTTAGTGGTTAATATTGACTGTAAATTTTACCGTTAATTTGCCTAATTAAAGTCCGATTATTAATATTTTAATTTCTTTAAAAACAAGGGTTAGTTGAAGCAAGTATTAGGCACTAAAATAATAATAAAATTATTAATGACAAACCTAAAGTTTTTATATAATATTCATTTGTAACTATATGACATTGAACAAACTTATTAAATATTATGCGTAAATTTTTACTAATCTACATTGCTCTGATGCTTGGTTTTTCTCCAATAGCATCGCATGCGGCTGGTAAAAAATCGGGTAAGCATGTCTCCACAAGTAGTAAATATAAAGTTACTAAGCAAAAATCCAGCAAGCATATCAGTAGTAAAATCCATCACCGTTTACGTTTACAAAAAGCTTCTGTTAGTCATGCAGATACCTATGACGGTACTGGGCCATTGCAGTTGGCATCGGTTAAAGCGTTAGTCATTAACCAGCTTACGGGTGAAACGCTGTATGCAAAAAATACAAACCTACCTACGCCAATCGCTTCGGTAACCAAGCTGATGACTGCAATGGTGATGTTGGACGCGCAACTGCCAATGGATGACGTGCTCTATATCACTGATGAAGATGTGGACTATCTGAAAGGCACCCATTCAAGATTAAGCGTCGGCGCTTCACTTACCCGCGGCGAGCTTTTGCAACTGGCGTTAATCGCTTCAGAAAATCGCGCAGCAGCGGCACTAGGACGTAATTATCCTGGAGGCATCAATGCATTCATCAGTGCGATGAATCACAAAGCCGAAATGTTGGGTATGAAGGCTACACATTTTTTTGATGCTACAGGTTTAAGCAGTAGTAATGTCTCTACTGCTGAAGACCTAGTTAAGATGGTGAACGCAGCTTATCATTATCCAGAAATTCGCCAAGTATCCACTACAGCTTCACAGGAAGTGACACTCTACGGGCGTAGTAACACACTTAACTTTGTGAATACGAATGCGTTAGTACGTGGTGGAAATTGGTTGATTGGATTGTCAAAAACGGGCTTCATTAATGAAGCTGGGCGTTGCTTAGTTATGCAGGCGGAAATTTCTGGGCAGCCAGTAATCATTGTCCTGCTTGATTCTGTAGGTAAGCTATCTCGAATTGGTGATGCTAACCGAATTCGTAAATGGATTGAACACAATGACGCTAATTCATTAGGTGAAAACGTGAGTGGATAATGGATGATTATTGCCATTCAGTATCATAAAAAAAAGCGGCTTAATTGCCGCTTTTTTTTATGATACTGAATCTTAAGATGTATCTTTAGCTAGTTGCTTTAGAGCTCGCTGGCTTTTTAGGACTAGCTTTTTTAACCGGCGTTTTCTTGGCTACTGCTTTCTTTACAGGTGCTTTTTTTGCTGACACTTTCTTAGTAGATTTATTTGCTGCTGTTTCCGTCACATCAGACTTTTTCGCACTGGCTTTCTTGGCGACAGTTTTCTTGGTCACAGTTTTCTTAACAGGAGCTTCTTTGGCAGCCTTAGCACTTAATAGCTCTAAAGCTTCATCCAAGGTTAATGATTCCGGCTCTACACTTTTTGGTAAAGTAGCCCTAATTTTCCCATGTTGCACATAAGGGCCGTAACGGCCGGCAAATATTTCAATTTGTCCATCTTCCGTAGGGTGATTGCCAAGAGAGCATAATGGCGCAGGGCCTGTATTAGCTGCTGCTAGCAGAGCCACGGCACCGTCTAAATCAATAGTAAAGACGCTTTCACTTTTGGGTATAGATTTGAATTTAGCATCATGATTCACATAAGGTCCAAAACGACCAATGTTAGCAATAACCTTTTTATTTGTGACTGGATGTAAGCCTAAGTCACGTGGTAAAGACAGCAGCATATTTGCTGTTTCTAAATTCATATCAGCAATAGAAATTTCTTTAGGCACACTTACGCGCTTTGGTTTCTTTTTCTCGCCTTCAACTGCTAAACCTAGCTGCAAGTAAGGACCATAAGGACCGTTCATCAGCATAATTTCTTTCTCTGTCGCAGTATCAGTACCAATGATGATTGGGTCGCTACCAATTTGTGCCGCACCATTTAAACTACGCTTGTAATCGCATTTTGGCGTGTTGTTGTAGCCGGTACAGCCAATGAATGTGCCATAGCGGCTTAATTGCTTTTGTAGCGGTTTACCACATTTAGGGCAAGCCTCGTCAATCAGTTCGTTGCCAGGGCGGTCCACATCGGCTTTGCTGAGTAATTGTTGGTTAAAACCCTGCCAAAACTCATCCATGAGTGGAATCCACTCACGTTCACCTTCAGCCACGCTGTCTAATGCATTTTCTAAGTTGGCAGTAAAGTCGTAGTCCACGTATTTGGTAAAGTGTTCGGTTAGAAACTTATTCACCACACGGCCAACGTCGGTAGGTGTAAAACGTTTTTTATCCAGTAATACGTATTCGCGATCTTGCAGTGTACTAATAATACTGGCGTAGGTAGAAGGGCGGCCGATACCGTACTCTTCTAAGATTTTAACTAAGCTGGCCTCACCATATCTAGGTGGAGGCTCAGTAAAGTGTTGGTCACCATATATTTTTTCAACGGTTAAAACTTCCCCTGTTTCAAGATGCGGTAACTTGCTTTCGCCTTCTTCTTCCTCGTCGTCTGTACCTTCCATATATACGGCGATAAAGCCTGGAAACACTAAGGTTTGGCCTGAAGCACGGAATAAATTGGCATCGCTACCTACGCTTAAATCTACACTCACCGCGTCAAATTTGGCAGGTGACATTTGACATGCAAGCGCGCGCTTCCAAATTATTTCATAAAGCTTGAATTGTTCGTCTGTTAAATATTGGCGGACACTTGCTGGTGTACGGCTAATGTCTGTTGGGCGAATTGCCTCATGTGCTTCTTGGGCGCTCTTAGATTTCGTTTTGTACATGACAGGTGATTTTGGCAAATATTCTGCATTAAAATTCTTTTTCACATAATCACGAATTTGCATTACAGCTTCAGCGGCAATACTGAATGAGTCGGTACGCATGTAAGTAATTAAACCTACCGTACCGCTACCAACATCCATACCTTCATAAAGCTGCTGGGCAACGCGCATGGCGCGTGCGGTGGTAAAGCCTAGTTTGCGTACCGCTTCTTGTTGTAACGTTGAAGTAGTAAATGGAGCTGCGGGACTGCGGCTACGCTGTTTTTTCTCAACGCGTGAAACGGTCGTCTTACCTGCGCTGGCTAATAATAACTTACCTACAATGTCAGATTGTTGGTCATGATTGATGACTGTAAATTGCTCAACTTTTTCGTTATTGAGTTGAATTAATTTCGCGCTAAAACCATGACTGTGTTTTAAAGCATCTAAATGGATAGACCAGTATTCTTGCGATTTAAACGCCTCAATTTCCAGCTCACGTTCAACAATCAAGCGCAAAGCCGGGCTTTGTACGCGACCAGCTGAAAGTCCGCGACGGATTTTTTTCCATAATAAGGGGGATAGATTAAAGCCCACCAAGTAATCTAATGCACGTCGGGCTTGTTGCGCATTTACCATCGGCATGGAAATATCGCGCGGCTCGGCAATGGCGTGTTCTACGGCGCTTTTAGTAATTTCATGAAACACGACGCGCTTCATGAGTTTATTTTTAAGTAAATTTTTAGATTTTAAAATTTCGGCAATATGCCATGAAATAGCCTCACCTTCGCGATCCGGATCGGTTGCGAGATAAATGCTGTCTGCATTTTTCACAGCCTTGGCAATTGCATCGACATGCTTACTATTACGCTCGATGATGTCGTACTTCATGGCGAAGTTATCCGCAGTATCTACCGCACCATTTTTCGGGATTAAGTCGCGTACATGTCCATAAGAGGCGAGTACTTCGAAATCGCTTCCGAGATATTTTTTCAGCGTTTTCGCTTTGGAAGGTGATTCAACAATTAACAGTTTGGACATGAATGCCTAAAAATGGGATGCAGCAAATGGGATTAAAGGGTAATTACTTGAATGATAACAAGGTAAATGGCTACAGGACAACAACTTACGATACATAGTACGTTAATTTATAGATTTTCTGATGCTGTTTTGTTACGCGTAAACTCGATTCTTGTGCCCTCAGTGCTATTTAAACTCAAAGCCGCACCTTCATTAGCAATGTCACCAAATAGAGGATCTTCATCTTCTGGCTTTGCTTGGGTTAGATTTTTAAAGTCATATAAATTAAAATCAGCTAAGTGTGAAGGCTCTACATTGCCGATAGCGCGAAAGATATTATTTACACGGCCTGGCTGTTCGCGTTCCCAAGCTTGTAGCATATCTTTCACTTTTTGACGCTGTAAGTTTTCTTGGCTGCCGCATAAGTCGCAAGGAATAATAGGGAACTCCATTTGACGTGCGTAGCTGGCGATGTCTTTTTCACTGCAATAGGCCAATGGGCGAATCACAATATTTTGCTTATCGTTGGTAGCCAATTTAGGCGGCATAGCTTTCATTTTTGCGCCAAAAAACAGGTTAAGAAATAAAGTTTCTACAATGTCATCGCGGTGATGTCCCAGTGCGATTTTATTCGCACCTAGCTCTTTTGCAGTGGTGTAAATCACACCGCGACGTAAACGTGAGCATAGTGAACAAGTAGTTTTACCTTCGGGGATTTTTTCTTTAACGATTGAATAGGTATCAGCTTCAACAATGCGGTAATCAATACCTAACTTCTCAAAATAAGCAGGCAGGATATCTGCAGGAAAACCAGGTTGTTTTTGATCTAAATTCATCGCGATGAGCTTGAAATTAATCGGTGCACGTTCTTGCAAGGCTAACAATATCATTAACATGGCATGTGAATCTTTACCGCCGCTCATGCACACTAGCACGGTATCGCCATCTTCTATCATGTTGTAATCGCCAATAGCTTTGCCTGTAGCGCTAATTAAGCTATTGCGTAACTTGACGAAGTTGTTGGAGTGGTTTGCTGGTAAATGTTTAATCATGATTATAAAAATGTACTTTCGTCGCTATACTGCGTTGCTCATAAAAAATTACTCCTTACATATAAAACATATGCATCGTCGTAATTTTATAATCACGCCTTGTCTAGCTTAGAAATTAAATTTTTAGAGATTCCTTTAATAAAGAGCGTTAATCTTAAAGATTTAAAGACCTGCCACCATCAACCGCCAGCACATGGCCAGTAATAAAAGGAGCATCTGCGATTAAAAATTTAACTGCTTTTGCTACGTCTTCAGCTTCGCCTACGCGTTTAAGTAATGTTTGGTTAATTACACGTTGACGATAGACCTCGTCAAACTGAGGGTTGTTTTCCGGCCATTGTACAGGACCAGGTGCTACTGCATTCACCCGTACCTCCGGGCTTAATTCATGCGCTAAGGATTTTGTTAAGGTGACTAAACCTGCTTTTGCGACACTATATACAATGTAACCTTTTTTCGGCCGTTCTACATGCATATCCGTGATGTTAATAATACAGCCATGGTGTTTGCGTAATTCTGGTGCCGCTGCTTGTGATAAAAACAGCGGCGCTTTTAAATTGCTACCCATTAAGTCATGCCATTTCGTTTCGTCAATATCGCCAATTTCACTTGAGTAATAAGTAGAGGCATTATTGATAAGTACGTCTAAGCGTCCAAAATGATTGACGGTTTCGGCAACTAAATTAGGTAAACCCGCAATGTTCAGTAAATCACCTTGAATAATTGCCACAGAATTAGTGCGTTGTAAACTAAGCTCAGCCTGTAAAGCGCGTGCTTCATTGATTGAACTTCGGTAGTGAATCATCAGGTTAAAGCCTTCAGCATGTAGCTTGCGGCAGATAGCCGCGCCCACGCGCTTAGCACCACCAGTAATCAGTATTACTTTATTTATGTTGTTCGTAACCACGTATTATCCAATCGAAATTGTTAGGGCATCACTAAAAATTGAGTTTTTAGTGATGCCCTATAACTATTATAATCTAACTCTATGAGTACATTGCCTACACCATCGTTTGAAGCCCAAATACATAGTCAGCAGTTGATTGAATTGATTCAATCAGAAATTGAAAAGTCTGGTGGATGGGTCGATTTTTCAGGATTTATGCAACTCGCGCTTTACGCGCCTAGCCTGGGTTATTACAGCGCAGGCAGTCAAAAGTTCGGTGATATAAAAAAAGGTGGTGGGGATTTTGTCACCGCGCCACAGATTTCACCTTTGTTTGCTCAAACGCTTACCAATCAAATCACACAGGTTTTGCAGTTAACGAACGGCAATGTTCTTGAGTTAGGTGCAGGTACAGGCAGGCTGGCTGCAGATATATTGCTCACATTGGCACAATTAGAGCCGGATTTAAAGGCCGTGCCAGCTAAGTATTTTATATTAGAAGTAAGTGACCACTTGCGCCAAGTTCAGCTTGAAACATTACATAAAAAGTTACCGCAAGACTTAGTGCGGCGTGTGGAGTGGCTAAATGTGTTGCCAACAAGTTTTAACGGCGTAGTGATTGGCAACGAAGTATTAGATGCAATTCCAGTACATATTGTTCATGTCACAGCAAATGGGTTAAATGAACGCGGTGTGGTAATCGAGGGTGAGGGATTTGCTTGGCAAGATAGAGCACTGACCAAGCAAAGTTTATATGCTGATGTTAGTAAGCTCAACTTACCAGAAGGCTACATCACAGAGTTTTGTCCAGCTGCTAATGGCTTAATTGCAAGTCTTGGCAATATGCTGCAACACGGCATAGTTTTAATGATTGATTATGGATTTTCTGCACGTGAGTATTACCACCCACAGCGCAACCAAGGCACGCTCATGTGTCACTATCAGCATTATGCGCATACAGAACCATTAATCTATGTTGGTTTACAAGATATTACTGCGCATGTAGATTTCAGCAGTATTGCGCATGCAGGCGTTAATAATGGGTTAGCGTTAAGCGGCTTTTGCAGTCAGGCACGGTTTTTAATGAATTGCGGTATTTTGGATGTGATGTCACAAGTATCGCCGCATGATATGGCAAGGTACGCGCCACTCGCCGCTGCAGCACAAAAGCTATTATCGCCCGCTGAAATGGGCGATTTATTCAAGGTGATAGGCTTTAGCAAAAACATAGATGCATCTTTGATAGGGTTTGTGAGTGGCGATAAATCGCACACCTTATAATCTATGGACATTTAAGCCAGAGACATTCAAATTTGTGTCATTAAAAGTATAATGACTGCTATGACACAAGACATTAAAACTCAGTTAGACATCTCTGAAGAACCTGCCAATAAAGAAGCTTTAAAAAATCGCCGTATTCGCAGCTTTGTATTACGCCAAGGTAGAGTGACTAAAGGACAAGAGCGCGCACTAGAAACCAGTTTGCCAAAATTCGGTATTAGCTATGAGGCAAAACTACTCGATTTAGCCCAAGCGTTTAACCGCGAAAATTCACCAAAAATACTAGAAATTGGTTTTGGTATGGGCGAAACTACCGCAAAAATTGCAAATACTTTGCCTGATTGTGATTTTTTGGCTGCTGAAGTGCATACCCCAGGCGTTGGTGCTTTACTTAAGCTGATTGAAGAGGGAGCGCTCACTAACATCCGTATTATTCAGCACGATGTAGTAGATGTGCTGCAAAACATGCTTGCAGACGCAAGCTTAGATGGCGTGCACATTTTCTTTCCAGATCCTTGGCATAAAAAGCGGCATCATAAACGCAGGCTGATACAAGCCGAGTTTGTCAAATTGCTATGCAAAAAACTTAAAGTAGGTGGTTATTTACATGTGGCAACTGATTGGCAAGAATATGCCGAGTGGGTGTTAGAAGTATTGAATGCAGAACCACAACTACAAAATTCTGCAGAAAGCTATGCTGAAAAACCTAGCTATCGACCGCTGACTAAGTTTGAAAACCGTGGGTTAAAACTAGGGCACGGTGTTTGGGATATGGTATTTAGGCGCAAGTAGTAAAGACATTATTTTCGACTTGAGTAAAAGGCCCACACACATAGACTGCCAGCAACCAGTGCCGCAAGCCAAGAGCTCCAGACTGGCATGTTGAAATTTCCAATTTGCACTGGCCATTCACACATTGCCCGCACAAGCTGTAATAGCGCTACCACGCCGAAGACAACACCTGAAATAATCACATATCGACTTTGCATCTCGATTCTCCCTATTGGATAAGTGAACCTTAACGTTTGACATAAAGCTTGTAATTTAGTGCACACTCTAACGGTTTAAGTCAAGGGCTGGGGATAAGTGCTTAGCCCAACAGAACCTGAAACCACCCACCACACCAACCTGCAACCTCACTTAACCCCACAAAACGATGCCCTGCGAGGCAATACCAGAGCGCCTGACAGAGCACATGTTTTTAAAGCTAGGCCTAACGAATAGAGTTAACCATCACCCCGCAGAGCGGGAGATAAGCGGTCAACGTGGTTTGGGGTTGACCGCGCCCGCTCAAGTGGGCGTAGTCGTGAGCGTAGCGAAACGATGATGCGTTCAACGCAACGTTAGGTTTCGCTACGGTGCGTGTTAGTGATGCTATGTCTCTAGCCATCGTTCAATTTGCTCCTGTCGGTCACGTCATTCTCGAAAAAGTAAACTTCATGCGGCCATAGACCGAAGAGCTTTAATGCGGCGTCCGCATCAACGTCTTCAGTTATGCGGCGACGCATATTGCGCTCTTCGCTTTTTTATCACATTTCTGTCGATTTATATAGCGCGATATTTGCGCTACTATTTCAGGTTGCCTTGACCTTGGCACATCCTGTTCCCATTCGGAGAACAGACCGAAACCTAACGTAGAAGTGAGGGGCAGCCGGAGCGAAGCGTAGGGAACCAAAAGCGCAGCTTTTGGCTGTCCCGCTCGACTGCCGGGTTAGACGAATTACCGATACTCACTTGATTTGGTCTTTACGAAATTTTCTAACTGTGACGCCATATCAGCAATATCAACCTCTTTCCCATCTTCGATTCGCTTAGAGATCATGGTTAGAACGTTA
>JANOHT010000299.1:0-11659 GCA_031406605.1 Methylotenera sp.
CATATAATTTTGTATGTGCTTCATTTATAACGATATTATATTTATCATGAAAATGCGCTAAGTCATTGACCTATAAAGAAAAAATAGTAAAAAAGGGCTTGCATTGCTCTTTTTTTTTATCTATAGTGCATATTAGTGGGGGAAAGTGGGGTTTTGTGGGGAATTATTAAATAAGTTGCCAAATTCAACGTTTAGTTCAGAGCTTAAGTTTGGGCAACGGTGTTTGATAACTACTAAGGGTTTGCCGGATAGCGTGTTAGCAACTCTCCATGTTTTATAAGGTTATATTTTAGGTAGCATTTTATAGATTAAATCAATTTTACAAATAGTTGCCTAAGTTCTAATCAGGCTAATGCTTGTAATTTAAGGAAAATAACAGAAGTATGTTTCGCGGTGCTACATCATTAAGTTTAGACGCTAAAAGCAGGCTCGCTGTGCCGACCAAGCACAGGGAGGCATTGCAGCTTGAGTGCGCCGGTAACTTGGTGTTGACTGCACATCCGCATCGTTGCTTGCTGTTGTATCCATTGCATGTGTGGGAGCCGATTCAAGCCAAAATCATGGCGCTATCTTCATTTGATAAGCAAGCTAGTGCTTTGCAACGTTTATTGGTGGGTTTTGCTGAAGATATCACTTTAGATAGTGCTGGTCGCATGTTGGTGTCGCCTGTATTGCGCGATTTTGCAGGACTAGATAAAGAAGTCATGTTGGTCGGTCAAGGTAGTCATTTTGAGTTGTGGAACATTGAGGCATGGCGTGCCCAACTTGCACAAGTAATGCAAAGCGATGGTTTTACCATGCCAACGGAACTCGAGGGCTTTTCGCTGTGATTAAGGGCGTGAACATTGCGCCCAATAAAGAATCACCGTCTCTAGAAAAAGTGTCCTTAAAAAAGCGTCTCCCATCAACGCACCAAAGTCAAAAAAGCATTTATCCAAAGTGTCAAAATTAAGTTCAAATTTATCAGAAACAGCAGATGCAAACACCCATATCACGGTTTTGTTGGATGAGGCTGTGCATGCTTTGGCGATAAAGCCTAGCGGCATTTACGTGGACGGTACATTTGGTCGCGGTGGCCATTCTAAAAAAATACTGGCGAATTTAGGTGTCGATGGTCGATTGATTGCGTTTGACCGTGATTTGAGTGCGATTGAATCGAGCAAGGAGATTAACGACCAACGTTTTAACATGGTGCACAGCCATTTTGCGGGTATGCAGGCTGAGTTGGCTAATTTAGGTATTACAAAAGTAGACGGTATTTTATTGGATTTAGGTATTTCATCGCCTCAAGTAGATATCGCCGAGCGTGGTTTTAGTTTCAGGTTTGATGCGCCTTTAGATATGCGCATGGATCAAAGTCGTGGACAAACAGTGGCAGATTATCTGGCCATTGCAACAGAGCAACATTTAGCGGAGGTTATAAAAGATTATGGTGAAGAACGGTTTGCTAAGCAGATTGCAAGGTCGATTATTGCGGAGCGCAATGACGGGCGCGCCATCACCACTACAGGGCAGCTTGCCAAGGTCGTGGCAAATACAGTCACGCGGTTTGAGCCTGGGCAAAACCCCGCAACGCGGACATTTCAAGCTTTACGGATTTTCATCAATCAAGAGCTTGAGGAGTTATCGCTAACCATGCCGCAGTGTTTGGCATTGTTAGCACCACAAGGTCGATTAGCAGTGATTAGTTTTCACTCGCTGGAAGACCGCATTGTGAAGCAGTTTATTCGTGATCAAGCGAATCGCGATGACTTGCCTGCTAACTTTCCAGTACGTGCAGCGGAATTGCCTCAGCCTAAAATGATAGGAATAGGTAAAACCATTAAGCCAAGTGCTGCCGAAATCAAGCGTAATCCACGCTCGCGCAGCGCAGTGCTGCGTGTAGCGGAAAGAACGCACGTAGCATGACGCGGCTTAATCTCATTTTATTTTTTGCGCTGATATTCTCAGGCTTAGGTCTCGTGAATTCACAGCATAAAGCGCGCAAACTTTATATTGAGCTTGAGCAAATAAATGATGCCGCTAAACAATATAATCAAGAGTACGGTCAATTGCAATTAGAGCAGAGTACTTGGGCGATGCATTCTCGCGTAGAGTTGATTGCCTCTCAGCGTTTGCAGATGCAAGTGCCCGACGCGACGCGAGTGCAAGTAGTGACTCCTAGCGATGGTGCTATCCAAGCGGTAGTGACGCCGCTAACGCAGCCACAAAGTCAGCCACAACCCTTGTCAAAAATTAAACAAGCATATACGAATGGCTCTACTACAAAGCCACCGGCCACTGATGGAGTGAACCCATAATGGCGATTAATAGCCCCGTTATGGTTAAACTGCCCACTTGGCGCCGCCGCTTATTATTAATAGCGGTGTTGCTTGGCTTTGTTGGGCTACTAGGGCGTAGCGTGTATCTGCAAAGCTTTCATAAACGCTTTTTGCAGGAGAAAGGCGATGCACGTTATAGTCGCGCCATTACCCTTCCTGCACAGCGCGGCAAAATTACTGATAGATACGGTGAGCTGTTGGCCATTAGTTCGCCAGTTGAATCTGTATGGGCAAGTCCGCCAGATGTAGAAATTAACGCAGCGCAAACGAAGAAAATTGCGGGGCTGCTAAATTTAAAAACTGAAATCATTAAGAAAAAGCTTGCTAATAACGAGCGTGAGTTTGTGTATTTAAAACGTAGAGTTTCACCTGAGTTAGCAGCGCAGGTAATGAAGGTTGGCGTGCCGGGTATCTACTTGCAACGTGAATACAAGCGTTATTACCCCGCAGGAGAAGTGACTGCGCATTTGGTGGGCTTTACAGGTATTGACGATAAAGGTTTAGGTGAAAAAGGGCTGGAGGGTTTTGAGTTGGCGAAAAACTCTGTGCTCTCGGGCACCACAGGCAGTCGTCGCGTCATTAAAGACAGGGCAGGACATATTGTTGAAGACTTAGAAGCGGTGAAGGTTCCGCAAGATGGTCATGATGTGGTGTTATCTATTGATCGCAGAATTCAGTATTTGGCGTATCGTGAGTTAGTCAAAGCGGTTGAAGCGCATAAGGCAGCAGCTGGTGCAGCGATAGTATTGGATGCTAAAACGGGTGAAGTGCTCGCGATGGCAAATGTGCCTACTTATAATCCTAACAATCCTAAGAATATCCAAGGCAAATCACGTAATCGTGCGATTGTGGATACGTTCGAGCCTGGCTCTACGCTCAAGTCTGTTACTGCGGCTGGAGCATTAGAGTCTGGTCAATATGATTTGGATTCTAAAATTCAAACCGCGCCTGGGTACCTTAAAATTGGACCAGCGGTTATTCACGACACGCATCCTCAGGGCGTATTAACGCTTGCACAGATGATACAAAAATCGTCTAACGTAGGGGCGGCTAAAATAGCTCTAACCTTAGACAGACAATTTATGTGGAATATTTACAATGAGTTAGGGTTGGGTCGCACGTCGGGGATTGGATTTCCAGGTGAAGCTTCAGGCAGATTGCGGCCTTACAAGACATGGCGTCCTATTGAGCAGGCCACTATGTCTTTTGGGCATGGTATCAGCCTGACCTTGTTGCAATTGGCTAGACTATATACTGTATTTGCAAATGAGGGCGAGTTGCGCCCTATCTCATTACTTAAATTAAAAGACGTGCCAGTTGGGCAACAGGTGTTTTCTGCAGCAACCGCAAATCATGTGAAAGATATGCTGGAAATGGTGGTGCAACCTGGTGGCACTGCATTAAAAGCGCAAGTGTTGGGCTACCGCGTAGCGGGTAAAACAGGAACAGCGCATAAAGTTGGCGGTACTGGCTACGAAGCAGATAAGTACGTGGCTTCTTTTGTAGGAATGGCGCCAGCATCAAATCCAAGGTTCATTATTGCGGTGATGATAGATGAGCCTAACAATGGCGCATATTACGGCGGTACGGTAGCTGCACCTGTATTTAGCGCGGTGATGGCTGATGCGCTAAGGATGTACGCGGTGCCACAAGATGCACCAAACAATAATGTAGTGATTCCACAGAATGACGAAGATGCTAAGGAGGGTATGTGACTACACTTAACTCTTTAAATCTAGACGATTTGACTGCTTTAAACCAGGCATTCACTTCCATTACGTCAGACAGCCGACAAGTAAAGGCTGGGGCATTATTTTTGGCTTATCCTGGCGAGAAAAATGATGGTCGCCACTATATTTCGCAAGCGATTGAATCGGGTGCTACTGCGATTCTTTGGGAGAAAGAAGGTTTTCATTGGGATGCGAATTGGCAAGTACACAATGTAGGGATCAGCCATTTGAAGCAACAAGTTGGGCGGATTGCTGCAGAGTACTTTCAATATCCTTCAGAACATTTGACGATGATAGGTGTTACTGGCACAAATGGCAAAACTTCTGTGAGTCAGTGGCTTGCGCAATGCTTAGCAAGCCTAGGTCAAAAAACTGCAGTGCTGGGAACAATAGGAAATGGTTTTGTAAGCGCCCAGCCTGAAATGCTCGCAGATGCAACTAACACTACGCCTGATGCCATATTGTTGCAAGGAATGCTGTCTGACTTTGTTTCACAAAAAGCTGATGCAGTAGTGATGGAAGTGTCTTCGCATGGTTTAGAGCAAGGGCGTGTGAATGGCGTGGTATTTGATATTGCCGTACTCACTAATTTGACACGTGACCACCTAGATTATCACGTAACCATGGAGGCCTACGCCGCAGCAAAACAAAAGTTGTTTGCGTGGGAAGGGTTAGGCTTTGCGATATTGAATGCGGACGACGACTTTGGAAAAGTGTTGGTTGGTGTGTTAAAAAGTCAGGAAAAGCCATATATCACTTACGGTTTTGCTGGCAATGCAAATATATATGCGACCAATCTGCAATTACATGATACAGGTTTGAGTATGTGTGTAACAACACCGCAAGGAGTGGCAGAAGTCACTGCAGCGGTACTTGGTCGTTTTAATGCTTACAATTTACTTGCAGTATTAGCGACACTATTGGCGCTTGATGTTGGTTTAGATGATGCGGTCATTGCAATTGCCCAAATCAAGCCAGTGCAGGGTCGCATGCAAAAGTTTGGTGGTGTAAGGTTGCCATTGGTGGTGATTGACTATGCGCATACGCCAGATGCCTTAGAAAAAGTATTGACTACGCTTAAAGAGCAAATTAACTCAGTAAATCAGTTGATATGCGTATTTGGTTGTGGCGGAAATCGTGACGCAGGTAAGCGACCATTGATGGGCGCGATAGCCTCTAAATTGGCAGATGTTGTGATTGTTACTTCAGATAATCCACGTAATGAGGCGCCAGCTGCAATTGTGAATGACATCATCAGTGGAATGAGTGCGGGCTATTTGCTTGAAGCTGACCGTGCGGCTGCTATTCAACAGGCAGTTCAATCGGCTAAGTCAGGTGACATCGTGTTGGTGGCAGGTAAAGGCCATGAAAACTATCAAGAAATTTTAGGTGTGAAACACGCCTTCAGTGACGCACTTGTTGCGCAATCTGCGCTTCAACAATATGCGTCAGGAGCATCAATATGATGATGCTATCAGAAGCTAAAAAAGCCATTAACGCTCAATTAATAGGCGCTGACACGCTATTTACCAGCGTAGGTGCAGACAGCCGACATATCGTGCAAGACCAGTTATTTGTGGCGCTGAAAGGCGAAAATTTTGATGGACATAGCTTTGCAGCGCAGGCTTTGAAGCTAGGCGCTGCAGCTGTAATGGTTTCAAATAATGATACAGATGCTGAGCCGGCCATTGTAGTAAAAGACACCTATCAAGCACTTGGTGAACTTGCTGCTTATTGGCGCAACAAGTTCACTATTCCATTAGCAGCAATTACGGGTAGCAATGGTAAAACCACGGTTAAGGAAATGCTAGCGTCTATATTAAGGGCAGCTAGCGGCAATGCAGAGCTAGTGTTAGCCACGGAAGGTAATCTTAATAACCACATTGGTTTGCCACTCACTTTACTCAAACTTCGTGCAAAGCACAGATATGCAGTGGCTGAAATGGGTATGAACCATACTGGTGAAATTAGTTACCTATCTAACATTGGCAAACCTACGGTGGCGCTGATTAACAATGCAGGTAGTGCACACATTGGTGAGTTAGGGTCGTTTGAAGCGATTGCAAAAGCCAAAGGTGAGATTTTTGAAGGTTTAATAGCAGATGGTGTAGCGATCATTAATGCGGATGACGTGTTTGCGCCACTTTGGAAAAATTTAGTAGGCACTCGTAAAACTATTACGTTTGGCTTGAAAAATCCAGCTGACGTGACTGCTAGTTATCAATTGCAACCAGACTCAAGTTTACTCGACATTACTACGCCGCAAGGTGCAATGAGTGTGCATTTACCAACACCAGGATTACACAATGTAATGAATGCGTTGGCTGCTACTGCTACGGCATTAGGCATGGGCGCAACGCTTAATAATATTGCTGAAGGTTTAGTCAGTTACGCAGGTGTAAAAGGCCGTTTACAACATTTAACAGGTTTAAAGGGCGTGCTGGTAGTAGACGACACCTACAATGCGAACCCAATGTCGATGAAAGCCGCGATTGATGTATTAACCGCAAAACCAGGTGAAAAATTGTTGGTACTGGGCGATATGGGTGAATTAGGCAGCGATGCTGCCGAGTTGCATGCAGAAATTGGACGTTATGCAAAAACTGCGGGTGTGGATGCGCTATTTACCTTGGGCAATTTAAGCATCGAAATGGCGCATGCATTTGGTGTAGGTGCAAAGCATTATCAATCTGTAGAGGCGCTCACTGCGGACTTAATCGCAGAAATGCATCCTAATAGTACAGTTTTAGTAAAGGGCTCACGCTTTATGGCGATGGAGCGGGTTGTGAATGAAATCACAAATAAAAACAGCGGCAGAAACGATATGCATAAAAACGGGGAGGCACATTAAATGTTACTAGAGTTAGCACAATGGCTGGCAAGAGATATTCGCGGATTTCATGTGTTCGATTACATCACATTACGAGCGGTAATGGCGACACTGACTGCTCTGATCATTTCATTTGTAGTAGGTCCTACTTTAATTCGTAAGCTCACTTATTACAAAGTGGGTCAATCGGTACGCGATGATGGACCACAAACACATTTGATCAAGGCGGGCACCCCAACGATGGGTGGCGCACTAATCTTGGTAGCTATCTCAATTTCCACCTTGTTATGGGCAGATTTAAGTAATCGATTCGTTTGGGTGGTGTTATTCACTACGATTGGTTTTGGCATCATTGGCTGGGTGGACGATTGGCGCAAAGTCGTACATCGCAATCCTAAAGGTTTGTCAGCCAAAGAAAAGTATTTTTGGCAATCGGTAGTTGGTTTTAGCGTTGCAGTATTTTTGCAACAAACAGCTGTAGTGCCAGCAGAAACCACTCTACTCATTCCGTTTTTCAAAAGCTTGGTGATTCCACTTAGTGCTGTTGCATTCATTGTGCTGACCTACCTAGTGGTAGTGGGTAGTAGTAATGCCGTGAACCTAACCGATGGTTTGGATGGATTAGCCATTATGCCAACAGTGATGGTGGCAAGTGCCTTAGCTTTATTTGCTTATGTCACAGGCCACTTTTACTTCTCAAAATACTTAGGCATTCCCTACATTCCAGGCGCGGGTGAATTGGCGGTATTTTGTGCAGCCATGGCAGGGGCAGGTTTAGGTTTTTTATGGTTTAACGCCTATCCCGCTGAAGTATTTATGGGTGATGTTGGTGCGCTGGCACTTGGTGCTGCATTAGGCATTGTGGCGGTTATTGTGCGGCAAGAAATCGTACTGTTTATTATGGGTGGCGTTTTTGTGATGGAAACTTTATCTGTTGCGGCACAAGTCACTTATTTCAAATATACGAAATATAAAACAGGTACAGGTAAACGCATTTTTTTAATGGCGCCGTTGCACCACCATTATGAACAAAAAGGTTGGAAAGAAACGCAAGTTGTAGTGCGGTTCTGGATTATTACCATGATGTTAGTGTTGGTGGGTATATCAACACTTAAATTGAGATAGGTCGTTAAGCTAAATCTATTAGGGTAAATCCAAGAAAAGTTAAGTATATAAAAATCTGATGAAAATTGAGCTAAAAAATAAACATGTACTAGTCCTAGGCCTTGGTGAAACAGGGCTATCGGCATTGCGCTGGTTAAGCGCACAAGGTGCACGTTTAACAGTGGCGGATACTCGCGATAATCCGCCTGGTATTGAGGCACTTAAAGCTGAGTTACCGCAGGTAAGTATTCATACAGGTGCTTTTAAGGCGCCTATCTTTGTAGCGATTGATTTAATCGTGGTTAGTCCTGGTGTGCCTTTGAGCGAACCTGAAATTCAAGCGGCAATTAATCGTGGTATTAGCGTGATTGGTGATGTTGAGTTGTTTGCACAGTATCGTCCAGCGGGTGCCAAGGTCATTGCAATTACTGGTGCCAATGGCAAAACGACCGTCACCGCTTTAGTGGGTGAAATGTGCAAAGCGGCAGGCTTAAAAACCATTGTGGCAGGCAATATTGGCTTGCCAGTGTTGGATGCGTTAGACATGGAAACGCCGGATGTTTATGTGCTGGAGCTGTCTAGTTTCCAACTTGAAACGACGAGTAGCTTGCAAGTAGACGCTGCAACCATGTTGAATTTATCTGAAGATCACATGGATAGGTACGCTAGCTTTCAAGATTATGCAATTGCAAAAGCCCGTATTTTTTACAATGCGACACTGCAAGTACTTAACCGTGATGATGCATGGAGCATGATGATGGCGCGCGCAAAGTTAAAGCAAGTGACATTTGGCTTAACTGCAATCAATGAAGAAAATAGTGGTAACGAAAATTCTTACGGTTTAAAGCAGGTCGATAGTGATACTTGGTTATGTGAAGGTGAAAAAGAGCTGATTAACCTGCAAGATCTTAAAATTGTAGGTTTGCATAATGCCGCGAACGCATTGGCCGCAGTTGCTTTGTGTCGTGGTATTGGTATTGATTACGCACCTATTATTCAAACTTTGTATAACTTTAAAGGCTTACCGCACCGTGTGGAGTGGGTCGCTAATATTAATGACGTCGATTATTACGATGATTCCAAAGGTACAAATGTGGGTGCCACTTGTGCCGCACTTTCAGGGCTTCCGCAAAAGATTGTGTTAATTGCAGGTGGTGACGGTAAAGGGCAGGACTTCACGCCGTTAACTGATGCAGTGAAAGAAAATGCGCGCGCAGTAGTGTTAATAGGGCGAGATGCGCCGTTGATAGAAGCGGTACTGCAATCGACTGACATTCCGTTATACCAAGCGAATGATTTAGCTGAAGCAGTCAACATTGCTAAAAAAATCGCCCAAACTGGGGATGCAGTCTTGTTGTCCCCAGCTTGCGCGAGCTTTGATATGTTCAAAAATTATGTGCATCGTGCAGAAGTTTTTGTGAGTGCGGTAAATCGGTTAAAAGAACATACAAGGGAGTCTGCATGATTGCCGCTATGCTCAATCGCGAACGCATCAACTCTCCCACTTATGACCAAAGTTTGCTATGGACCGTGCTGATTCTATTAGGCTTAGGCTTAGTGATGGTCTATTCAGCCTCTATCGCAATTGCAGAGGCGGATAAAGTTGTGGGTCATAACAGCAGCTATTACTTAATGCGCCAAGCCATATTTTTAGTCATTAGTTTAAGTGCAGCCTTTGTAGCATTTAATATACCTATTGCCTGGTGGCAAAAAATGGCGCCTTACTTGTTTCTACTAGGCTTGGCTTTGCTGGTGCTAGTCTTAATTCCTGGAATCGGTCGTGTAGTGGGTGGTAGTCGGCGCTGGTTGTCATTGTTTGTCATTAACTTACAGCCTTCTGAACTCATGAAACTTTTTGCGGCGATGTACGTAGCAGATTACACCGTACGTAAAGCCGCTTTGATGGATAGTTTCACTCGCGGCTTCATGCCTATGTTGGTGGTGATGCTACTAGTAGGCGGTCTATTATTACGTGAGCCAGACTTTGGTGCTTTTGCCGTGATTGCAGCGATATCAATCTCAATTTTATGGTTGGGCGGAATTGACGGCCGCATTTTTGCGGGTCTGCTCGCCTTATTGGTCGTGGGTTTTATCTTCCTCATTTGGAGTTCACCGTACCGTTTAGAGCGTGTAATCGGCTTTATGGATCCATGGGCTGACCCATACGGAAAAGGCTACCAGTTGTCACATGCACTGATTGCGTTTGGCCGTGGTGAATGGCTGGGTGTAGGTTTAGGCGCTAGCGTAGAAAAATTACTTTACCTGCCAGAAGCACATACCGACTTTTTATTAGCAGTGATTGCAGAAGAACTTGGCTTTGTGGGTGTGTTCGCGGTGATTGGCTTGTTTGCTTGGATAGTGATTCGTTCATTCAGTATTGCCAAAGAAGCGATTGCGAATGAGCGCTATTTTGCGGCATTACTTTCACAAGGTATAGGCGTTTGGATTGGCGTGCAGGGCATTATCAACATGGGTGTGAACATGGGGGTGCTGCCGACTAAAGGTCTGACATTACCTTTGCTATCGTTCGGGGGTAGTGGCATTTTGGCAAATTGTATTGCAATGGCGATATTGCTCAGAATCGATTTTGAGAATCGCAGATTGCAAAAGGGGCTGCCAGCATGAGTAAAACATTAATGGTGATGGCAGGCGGTACTGGTGGTCATGTTTATCCAGCAATGGCGGTGGCAGATTATTTAAAAGCCAAAGGCTGGAACATCGTTTGGCTGTGCACAGAAGGTGGTATGGAAAACCGCCTAATTGAAGCTAAAGATTACCAAAAAGCCATGATTACCATGCGTGGTGTACGTGGTAAGGGTTTATTGGGCTGGCTGTTGTTGCCCGTTAAATTGAGTATCGCGTTGGCACAATCTTACAAAGCAATTGCACAATTTAAGCCTAATCTCGTATTAGGCATGGGTGGATTTGCTGCATTTCCAGGTGGTTTAATGGCTTGGCTGTTACGTAAACCATTAGTGATTCATGAGCAAAACTCGGTAGCAGGGTTAACGAATAAGACTTTGGCACATTTTTCTAAAAGAGTATTGGCAGCATTTCCTGCAGCATTCGGTAGCAAAGCAACGTTAGTTGGTAATCCGGTGCGTGCTGATATTACACAAATTGCTAGACCTGAAACTAGATTAGAGACACATACAGGTGCGTTACGTTTATTGGTGGTAGGTGGAAGTTTGGGCGCACAAGCTTTGAATGATGTATTGCCCAAAGCGCTTGCTGAGATAAACCCAGAGCAACGTCCAATTGTGGTACATCAGGCAGGTGAAAAACATATCGCTACTTTGCAGGCTAATTATCAGATGGCAGGTGTAAGTGCAGATGCAAAAGCCTTTATTCAAGACATGGCGGCCATGTATAGCTGGGCAGATATCGTGATTTGTCGTGCAGGCGCACTCACAGTTGCGGAAGTTTCAGCCGCAGGTGTCGCGAGTGTGTTGGTGCCTTTTCCGCACGCGGTCGATGATCACCAAACATCAAATGCACATTATTTATCAGAGGCTGGAGCGGCGATATTGATGCCACAAACAGAATTTACCGTAGCAAAAGTGGTGACTTTATTGCAAAACTTAACACGCAAACAATGCTTAGCCATGGCGATTAAAGCACGCGCATTGGGCAAACCAGAGGCAACGGCGACAGTGGCCAATATATGTATGGAG
>JANOHT010000099.1:0-9200 GCA_031406605.1 Methylotenera sp.
AGTAGCTGCCATATTTATTCCCTATAATTTTTATGCGCTGTTGTCATGAAACTATTCATTTGTACAGGCTTCTACTTCTTCAATGGAAGTTAAGCCTTGCATTACTTTTAATATACCGGAGCGACGTAAATCGTTAACACCGTCTTTTTTAGCCTGGTCAGCAATGTCAATGGCGTTGCCACTTGACATAATAATACGACTCATCGCTTCGGTGATAGGCATCACTTGATAAATGCCTACTCTACCTTTGTACCCACTGTTGCACAATTCGCAACCACCTTCCTTCGGGCCAAATAGCTGCCAACTGCTATCAAAGTCTTCTTCTCTAAATCCCACACCTATCAGGGCTTCTTTGGGCACTGTTAAAGGTACTTTGCAGCTTTTGCATAAGCGTCTTGCTAAGCGTTGTGCCGTAATAAGCGACACTGCCGATGCAATATTAAATGGTGCAACCCCCATGTTAAGCAGGCGAGTAAGCGTAGAGGGGGCGTCATTAGTATGCAATGTAGAAAGCACCATGTGTCCCGTTGACGCAGCTTTAATCGCCATGTCTGCTGTTTCAAGGTCACGGATTTCACCAATCATGATGATGTCTGGATCTTGACGTAAAAATGATTTCAAGGCTGCGGCAAACGTCAGCCCCTGCTTGTCATTCACATTTACCTGGTTGATCCCGGCCAATGGAATTTCGCAGGGATCTTCAGCCGTCGCAATATTTACACCGGGATTATTGAGGATGTTCAAACAAGTGTAAAGCGATACAGTTTTACCTGAGCCAGTTGGCCCTGTTACCAGTACCAATCCATAAGGACGACTCACAGCGCTAAGAAGACGCTCTTTCTGTATGGGCTCATAACCTAATGCTTCAATCCCTAGTGTGGCACTGGCTGGATCTAAAATACGCATCACGATTTTTTCGCCATGAATAAGCGGCAACGTACTTACCCTGAAATCAATAGTGCGTGTTTTAGATAAAACGAGTTTCATGCGCCCATCTTGCGGAATCCGTTTTTCGGAGATGTCCATGCTGGAAATCACTTTGATCCGTGATGCTAGTTTTTCTTTAATCACTAGTGGCGGCTGAGTAATTTCTCGCAATATACCGTCTACCCGATAACGCACACGGTAAAATTTTTCATAAGGCTCAAAATGCAAGTCAGATGCACCCATATTGATGGCATCGATTAACATTTTATTTAAGAACTTAACCACTGGTGCATCATCAACTTCTAAAGTTTGTGGTGCATCATCTTCTACGTTTAACTCATCTCCGCCTAAATCAAAGTCATCATCGCTATCCAGTGATTTCATACTGCTATCGCTGGCTTCTACAATTTTATCAATCCAGCGACCTAACTTATCATCTTCAACCACTACTGGCGATAAAGCCATGCCCATTTGGAACTGCACACTATCTAGAGCATGTAAATTTGTGGGATCTGAAATTGCAACGAATAATAGGTTGTTACGTACCTGTAATGCCATGACGCGGTTGGATTGCATTAATTTAGCATCAATCTTTTTTGCAGGTAGATACTCAGCGTTGAAAGTATCTAAATTAAAATAAGGGAATCCAAACGCTTTTGCTGATGTTTCAGCAATCATTTGCGCACTTATTTTTTTACTTTGAATCAACTGTGTAATAAATGGCGATTTAATAGAATTGGCTTGCGCTTGTATGGCATGCGCTTCATCTTCAGAAAGTAATTTTTCTTGAATTAGTGTGCGAGCGAGCCCGCTTAGTTTGTTGGTTGTCGTTGTCGTAGCCATATGGATTACATTGATTTAGCCTAATGCTTTTACCGATTATTCTTTCAACCCTGATAATGCACTTTAGACTTTTTTTTGTAAAGACTTTACGCTTTTAGGGAGATAAAAATCCAGGATATACATCCGATTAACCTTATGGATCGACATTGGAAAGGATATTAATCAAATACTAGCGTATCTTAAATATTGCTTGATACCCACTTGACAATTGGGGCTATTAATTTTATAAATAGTCTTAAGATGTTTGCTTGCAAGTTTGGGTGCCGCATTCATTGCGACCATATAGTTTGAAGCAGACTTTCTTGAGGAAAAATGGGCGCGTCCCTTTTTAGGGTTTTACAATAGTTTTTTTAAGGATGTATGAAATGGCAACAGGTACCGTAAAATGGTTTAACGATTCTAAAGGCTTTGGCTTTATTACTCCAGATGATGGCGGCGACGATTTATTCGCGCACTTCTCTGCGATTATTGAGGCGGGTTACAAAAGTCTTAAAGAAGGTCAGCGCGTTAGTTTTGAAGTGACCGATGGTCCAAAAGGCAAGCAAGCTTCAAATATACAAAAAGCTTAGGTCTTTATTATAGGTTGGCTATTTACAGTATTTGCAATAGCTAATTCAAATTGTATCAAAGTCTTAAAACAGCAGCTCGTCAGAGATGGCGAGTTGCTGTGTGCTGTGTTTTTGATTTTAATATCTATAACCAGGATTAATGGTTACATATTGGCAATAATTTCATCGCCAAACTCAGCTGTACCAACCTGCGTTGCACTTTCCATTTCATTCGAGAAATCGCTAGTCACACGTTTTGCAATAATTGCTTTTGCGACACCACTGATCACTAGATCTGCCGCTTCTACCCAGCCTAGATGACGCAACATCATTTCAGCTGAGAGAATAATAGAGCTTGGATTAGCAATGTTTTTACCTGCAATTTTGGGGGCAGTACCGTGTGTAGCTTCGAACATTGCTACTGTGTCACTAAGGTTTGCGCCAGGTGCAATACCAATGCCGCCTACTTGTGCGGCAAGTGCATCACTCATGTAGTCGCCATTTAGATTAAGCGTTGCAACTACATCGTAATCTTGTGGGTGCAATAAGATTTCTTGCAAAAATGCATCGGCGATACAGTCTTTGATAATCATGCCATTAGGCAATTTGCACCACGGACCGCCGTCAATTTCAATAGCGCCAAATTCTTGTTTAGCAACTTCATAACCCCAGTCTCTAAAACCACCTTCAGTGAACTTCATGATATTGCCTTTATGGGCAATGGTGACGGACCTGCGGTTATTATCAATGGCGTATTGAATTGCTTTGCGTACTAAGCGTTGGCTACCTTCTTTTGATACTGGTTTAATACCAATGGCAGACGATTCTGGAAAGCGAATCTTTTTACGCATGCCCATATCACTCAAAAAACTAATCACTTTTTCTACTTCGTCAGTGCCCGCTGCCCACTCAATGCCCGCGTAAATGTCTTCAGTATTTTCGCGGAAAATGACCATGTCGGTTTTTTCGGGATGCTTCACTGGGCTAGGCACGCCAGTAAAATATTGCACTGGTCGCAAACACACGTATAAATCTAACTCTTGGCGTAGTGACACGTTAAGTGATCGTATGCCGCCGCCTACTGGCGTAGTGAGGGGGCCTTTAATTGAAACTACATAGTCACGCACTGCATGCATTGTTTCAGCCGGTAACCAATCGTTCGCGCCATAAATTTTAGTCGCTTTCTCGCCAGCGTAAACTTCCATCCATGAAATTTTACGTGCGCCGCTGTATGCTTTATTCACAGCAGCATCCACGACTTTAATCATTGGCGGTGTAATGTCTGCACCTATGCCATCACCTTCAATAAATGGGATAATGGGGTTGTTTGGTACGTTTAGCGTATTGTCTGCATTGACGGTAATTTTTTCGCCAATCGCAGGTACTATGATTTTGCCATCAATCTTATTTTTTGAAGTCATGTTATGTTTCCTAAAGTTGCGTTTTTAATTCAAAGCTAATGATAATTTTATTCAATAAACCCTTTAACGTAGTATGCCAGTTCACCGCGCATGAGAAGCACCCTACGTTAAAAGACTTTATCCACGTGCCAAATGTTTATGCTGCAGGACGGTTGGACACGGATAGCGAAGGTTTACTTATTTTAACCGATGACGGCATGTTGCAACACCGTTTAAGTGACCCAAAATACAAAGAATTAAAAACATATTGGGTGCAAGTGGAGGGGGCTGCTTCTGATAGCGATTTAGCGTCGCTGCGGAAAAGTATGGATTTAGGTGATTTTGTAGCAAAACCAGCACAAGTTCGTTTAATTTCTGAGCCAGAGCATTTGTGGTTACGCGACCCACCAATACGCGAGCGAAAAGCGATACCAACCACTTGGTTGGAAATTAAAATCTCAGAAGGTAAAAATCGACAGGTAAGGCGGATGACCGCTAAGGCTGGCTTTCCTACGTTACGTCTAATCAGGTGTTCGATTGGTGATTACACGATAGATGGCATTGAGAATGGACAATTTAAGATATTTTAAAAGGTATTGTAAGGTATGAAGCCCATCATTATTTTTCGCAATGTTGCACATGAAGGCCCTGGTTATTTAGGCGATTTTTTAACTGAACAGAATATTCCATGGCAGATAATCAATACAGATGAACCAGAAGCTTTGCCGCACTCAATATTAGGTTATAGCGGTGTTGTGCTCATGGGCGGCCCAATGAGCGTGAATGATGATTTATCTTGGATTGCTCCTGTATTAGGCTTAATTAGAGAAGCTTATGCAGCTGATATTCCGTTGATAGGCCACTGTTTAGGCGGCCAGCTCATTAGCAAGGCGCTTGGCGGAATAGTTACCCAGAATGCGATTAAAGAGATTGGCTGGGGTGAGGTGACAGTGAGCCAGAATGAAACGGCTAAACATTGGTTTGGCGATATTGAAAGTTTCAATAGTTTTCACTGGCATGGTGAAACGTTTAGCTTGCCACAAGATGCAGAGCACTTGCTAGCAAGCCCTTATTGCCAGAATCAAGCTTACTCAATCGGTAAGCACTTAGCGTTTCAAAGTCATATTGAAGTCACGGCTGAGATGGTGCAAAGCTGGTGTGAAATTGGCGTAGAGGAGTTAGCGGAAGCATCTCAAAGTCCTGCGGTACAGCAGTCAAATGAAATGCAACAAAATCTGCCTTTACACTGTTTTTTTCTGCAAAAAGTAGCTAAGCAAGTATATGGTCAGTGGATTAAAGGGCTGATGCATTGATACACCCCTCAATATGTTAAAATCATGCAAATTTCTAAGAGAAAAGCATCATGTCTGGTAATACATTCGGCACACTTTTTACGTTAACTTCATTTGGTGAATCACATGGCGCGGCGATTGGTGGCGTGGTAGATGGCTGTCCACCTGGACTGGCACTGTGCGCAGAAGATTTGCAAATTGATTTGGATCGCCGTAAACCGGGTACCTCACGCCACGTCACGCAGCGCAAAGAAGATGATGCGGTGGAGATTTTGTCTGGCATATTTGAAGGTAAAACCACTGGAGCGCCCATCGGTTTGTTGATTCGGAACACTGACCAACGTAGCCAAGATTACAGCAAGATTATGGATACCTTCCGTCCCGGTCATGCTGATTACACTTATAGTCAAAAGTACGGTGTACGTGATTACCGTGGAGGTGGCCGATCTAGTGCTCGCGAAACCGCAGTGCGTGTGGCTGCTGGAGCGATTGCCAAAAAGTGGTTAAACGAGCGTTTTGGTGTGACAGTACGCGGTTACATGAGCCAATTGGGTGAAATTGAAATCCCATTTGAAACCTGGGATGTGGTTAACGATAATCCATTTTTCTCACCAAACAATAGTGTGTTACCGCAACTAGAGGCTTATCTCGATCAAATTCGTGCTGAACGCGACTCTGTTGGCGCGCGTATTACCGTAGTTGCGGAAGGTGTTCCTGTCGGTTGGGGTGAACCGGTATTCGACAGGTTAGATGCAGATATTGCACATGCCATGATGAGTATCAATGCTGTAAAAGGCGTGGAAATAGGCGCTGGTTTTGCAAGTGTGGCACAACGCGGTAGCGTACATAGTGATGAAATGACCCCGCAAGGTTTCGTTACCAACCATGCTGGCGGTATGTTAGGCGGAATTTCTACAGGTCAAGAAATACGCGTCAATGTGGCGTTAAAGCCAACTTCTAGTATTCCGCAAGAGCGCCGTTCGATTGATAAAGACGGTAACGCCGTAACCATGCAAACTACAGGCCGCCATGACCCATGTGTAGGTGTGCGCGCGACACCAATTGCTGAAGCGATGTTAGCCCTCGTGTTGATGGATCATGCATTGCGTCATCGTGCGCAGAATGCGGATGTGGTGACAAGTATTCCTAAGCTATAACTACTGCTATAGCTTTTTGTGAGTAATGATTAATGCATGATCAACATCATTCGCTCCATTGGCGACTTTCGCGCTTTTACTTCATTTATTACTTTTTTGTTGGCGCGTTTGTCCCTTACTGGGGGCTATATCTACAGTCTGAACAGTTCAGCCCCGCTGATATTGGTATCTTAATGTCCTTGTTTCAGATTAGCCGTATCTTTGCGCCTAACTTTTGGGGTTGGCTGGCCGACCACACTGGCAAGCGTGCACAATGGATCAGACTCACGGCGTTCTTAGGATTATGCGGCTTTAGTGCGGTATTTTGGGCGCATGGCTTCTTTTGGCTATTCTTTGTGATGGCGGCATTAAGTATCTTTACCAGCTCAACTTTACCGCTGGCTGAATCACTTACATTGGCACACTTAGCCACTACTAACGGACATTACAGCCGAATCCGCATGTGGGGTTCGCTGGGGTTTATCGTGGCAGCCGTGATTCTGGGTTTTATGATTGACGCTGCAGGCATCCATAGTTTGTTATGGTTTTTGCTGCTAGTGCAAATGACCTTATTTGTACTTTCATACACGCTGCCAGACCCAAAAATAGAACCGCATGAACATGATCATTTCTCAATCTGGCAAGTGATCAAACAGCCGAATGTGATTGCATTGTTGGTCGGCTGTTCGCTCATGGTGACTGCGCATGGCGTGCTGTATAACTTTTACTCAATTTATCTAAGCGAACATGGCTATAGCAAAGGCATGATAGGTTTGCTTTGGGCTGTTGGTGTCATTTGTGAGATTGGTATTTTTATGCTTATGCCAAAAATAATGGCACGTTTCAGCTTAAAAACAATCCTAAGTATTAGCTTGGTGTTAGCAGTTATCCGCTTTAGTTTAATTGGTATTGCAGTGGATAATATTTGGTGGTTAATTTTAGCGCAAAGCCTGCATGCCGCAACATTTGGTAGCTTTCACGCCGCATCTGTAGAGGTGATTACAAAGTTTTTTAATGGGCGACATCAGGCTAAAGGTCAAGCAATTTACAATAGTGTTGCTTATGGCATTGGTGGTACCATTGGAGGTGTAGCGGGTGGATTTGCCCTCCAATATTTCGGTGGGCAAAAAACTTTTATGCTGGCGGCAATTTTTCCGTTGGTAGGGTTATTGGTGATAGGTTTAGGTTTGAAATTAAGCCAAAATCACCAAACAACGCAAGGAATGTTTCGATGAGTTTATATAGTGTATTGAGTAAAATGTCAGTATTTAGAGTTAATCTTCTCCGAGTTAATTTCTTGATATTTAGTATGCTCATTTCAGGAGTATGTGCGGCAGATACGCAAGTAAATATTGTTGGGTTATTTAGCAATAAAGCCGTCGTGATTATTAACGGCGGAAAACCCAAAACTTTAAGTGTTGGTCAAACCAGTGAAGGCGTTAAGCTACTGTCAGCGAATAGTAACATGGCGACTTTGTTGATTGAAGGTAAAACCAAGCAGTTAGGTATGGGGCAAGCAGCTTCAGTCGGCGGCAGTGTAGTAGGCGCTGGTCCTAGCGTTACGTTATACGAAAATGCTGAAGGTCACTTTATTTCAGACTGCCAAATTAATGGCGCGACACTTAAGTTTCTATTAGACACTGGTGCTACTTCAGTCGCGCTTAATAGTGGTGATGCAAAATTTGCTAATATCGACTATAAGCGAGGTACTCCGGTAGAGGTAAGTACCGCTAATGGTATAGTCACTGCTTATCAGGTGACGATAGCGAGCCTCAAAATTGGTAGTATCACCCTTAGCCAAGTGGATGCTACAGTGATTGAAGGCGGATCACCTTCAATGGTGTTAATGGGAATGACTGCTCTAAAAAGACTGGATATGAAGCGTCAAGATATTGCTATGATATTAACTAAAAAATACTAGCCAGAAAGATTTTCAGATAAATCACGCATAATAAAAAAGCCACTGAAAACTTAATATTAAGTTTTCAGTGGCTTTTTTATAGCTGATAGCAAGTTACTTTTTACGCTTGTCGTTCTCAATCAACGCATAAGCCGAGTGATTGTGAATAGACTCGAAATTCTCACTTTCAACCGTATAAGCCACAATGCGCTTTTCTGCATTGAGTTGAGCAGCCACATCACGCACCATATCCTCAACAAATTTTGGATTATCGTAGGCGCGCTCAGTGACATATTTTTCATCTGGTCGTTTAAGCAAACCGTAAAGTTCGCATGACGCTTGTTTTTCAACCAAATCGATAATGTCTTCAATCCAGATAAAATCATTGACCAGTGCAGTCACAGTGACATGTGAGCGCTGATTGTGTGCGCCATAGTCAGAGATTTTTTTACTGCATGGACACAAGCTGGTGACCGGCACCAGTACTTTAACTGTGATGTCGATTTTACCGTGACTAATTTCGCCAATAAATGTTACTTCGTAATCCAACAAACTTTTAACACCAGAAACTGGTGCGGCCTTGTTCACAAAATATGGAAACGTCATCTCGACATGTCCAGATTCCGCCTCTAACCGAGTAATCATTTCACGTAGAATCGTTTCAAACGATTCAATAGAAATAGCATGTTCATTCATATTAAGAATTTCAACAAAACGTGACATGTGTGTGCCTTTGAATTGCTGCGGCAAATGCACGTACATATTGAACATGGCTACGGTATGTTGCTCACCGCCAGATTTATCTTTCACAATCACTGGGTGGCGAATGGCTTTAATGCCAACTTTATCAATAGCAATCTGACGGGTATCAGCCGTATTTTGCACGTCTTCAATCGTTGTGGGAATAGCGGCTTGATTCATTTTGATCCGATCTCTTTGCCTGTAATTTTAGGCAGAGTTCTTAAGTTATACTCTGTTGAAGGCAAACCTCAGAAGGAGATTGCCAAAACAGAAGGCATTTCTTTAGGAGCGGTTAGGGCAAGAATTCACCGCGCTAAAAAGGAGTTAAAGAAGATAAATTTAGGTATTATATAAATTATAAATTTTAATATGGATTATCACGAAACAATTTTAAAAAGAGAAATCATGGCGCG
>JANOHT010000106.1:0-10987 GCA_031406605.1 Methylotenera sp.
CACTATTAAATAGCACTTCTTTTTCTTTCAGCACTTCGACTGAGATCAGCTGAATGTTATCTAAATTATGCTGCAAGCGCTGTAGCTGCTCAGTTGTTTCACTGACTGTTCGTGCGATATGCCCAATATTTGCTTGCTCAAGCCGTAATCGTTGTTCAGCATTACTTAATGCGGCTTGACTGGCATTAAATAGGCCAAGTGCATGTTGAAATTGCTGTGAATGTAAAGGTAAAGCTGCGCGTGCAGCTTCTATCACAGATTCGGCCGTAGTAAAGTCGGCATTAGCCGCTTCTAATTCGGCTTGAGCAATTAGTAAGGCATTCGTATGATTATTTTGCTGACTTGTGTTTTTATCAAATTGAGCCGTTAATTGCTGCAACTGCAATTGCATACGCTCACGCGCATCAGCAGTATTTTTGACTTGATTCTCAAGGTTTGAGACTTCTGCATTCGCCTCGTAATAACTAGCTTGCGCTTGGTTAACGGCTTCAGTCGCAACAAAATTCTGTTGCCGAGCCGTTTCCAGAGCGCTTTCACTACTGCGTAAACTAGCCATTTGCGCTTCTAGCTCATTCACTAATTTCTCTACCGTGCGTTGTGCGTTCTCCCATCGAGTGCTTGCTTCACGTTTTTTAAGCAACCAAACTTGCCCCTTAGCCATATTCAAGGCTGCTTGAAGCTGATGGTATTGTTCTGCTACTACAGCTTGAGATTGCAAGCGGGCTATCTGTTTATCTAACTCTCGTAAAATATCTTCTACCCGTGTTAAATTTTCACGTGTGTCACGCAAACGCAATTCTGTTTCACGGCGGCGCTCTTTGTATTTACTAATGCCAGCTGCTTCTTCTAAAAAGATACGCATCTCTTCAGGTTTGGCCTCAACAATACGACTAATAGTATTTTGGCCGATGATGGCATAAGCTCGGCCACCTAAACCTGTGCCTAGAAATAGGTCGGCAACATCGCGGCGGCGCACAACTGAGTTATTAATGTAGTAAGTAGAACCTTTATCACGCTCAATCACCCGTTTAACCGAGATTTCGGCATATTGCGACCATTCACCAGCCGCACCGCCTAAACTGTTATCAAAAACCAGCTCTACACTCGCACGTGATATTGGCTTACGATTACCAGAGCCATTAAAAATCACAGCATCCATGCTGTCGCCACGCATTTCTTTTGCGGACGATTCACCTAACACCCAGCGCACAGATTCCATGACGTTAGATTTACCGCAACCATTGGGGCCTACCACACCCACGCGTTGGCCGTGAATATGCAGCGTTGTTGGATCAACAAACGATTTAAAACCAGCAAGCTTTAGGTGAGTAAGACGCAAATAGATATTCTATAAAGTTAAGATTTTTGGTTATTCTTTATGTTTTTAATAAAACTTAATTTAGTATTTTATATTGAGCGTTTTATAATGGTTCTATTATTTTATATGAATGCTTATATGTCTAACAAACCTTTACATGAAAACGTCACCCTATTAGGTGATTTAGACGCAAAACCCTCTAAAACACTAGAAACGTTCCCAAATCCGAATCCAAACCATGACTTTCATATTCACATGGAGATTCCGGAGTTTACCTGTTTATGTCCAAAAACCGGTCAACCGGATTTTGCGGTCATTTATTTAGATTACATCCCAGATCAGCAATGTGTAGAACTTAAAAGTTTAAAGCTGTACATCGTATCATTCCGTAACGAGGGCTGCTTCCACGAGGCCGTGACTAACCGTATATTAGATGATTTAGTTACAGCAACACAGCCAAAATTTATGCGTGTAACTGCAAAATTTTATGTACGAGGCGGAATATTTACCAATGTTATAGCTGAACATCGCCAAACAGGATGGCAACCTTTGCCACAGGTGGATTTACTACAATTTAATAGTCAGTCAAATACCCGTGGCTAATTTTGATGGTAATCTCCACTTTTAACGGCGATGCAGAAGCATCAAGTAAATTTTAGAGAAAATATGGTGAAAGTCATTGACAATCACCCTGCCCCTCTTTATTATTGCGCCTCGCTGACAGGTGATGTAATTATCAGCGAAACGCAGTAGGTACGGGGGTATAGCTCAGCTGGGAGAGCGCTTGCATGGCATGCAAGAGGTCAGCGGTTCGATCCCGCTTATCTCCACCAAAAGTAGTTTTTTATAAGCTTTTGGTAGGTTTTACGAGCTTTTTGTAGTAAAATTCTGCACTTGTAATACGGTATAGAAATTCTTAGGTCCCCATCGTCTAGAGGCCTAGGACACCTCCCTTTCACGGAGGCGACCGGGGTTCGAATCCCCGTGGGGACGCCAATTTTCTCTTAAGCTATTGATTTCCAATAACTCTAAAAGAGAGTCACAGAGAATTCATCAAGAAGTGGCCCTTTTGGGTGGCCATGCTAACGATGAAGCTCTATTCAAGATTAGAAAAATCAAGACATGGCATTTACTATATGCGCACCCAGCTAAATGGGATTGATTGCCGTTGGTCATTGTCTACGCGTGATTCATCTCTAGCAGCTATCGCAGCCTACAATCTAGGCGCTACAATCGCCCAGATGAAAATTGATACATCAAAAATTAAAAGCTGATCGCTTGAAAGTGGCGGCCAGACTCTAAAGTCACCTCAGTAGATAATTATAGTGACAGAAAAAGTGCTATAGAAGTGATTCTTGCCTATGCGAAATTTCAAAGCGCTTTATCTCACCAGCCTATAACGCCAGATTTACCAATGCAGAAAATTAAAAGTGGAATGATGAGTTTCTATCCATTCAGTATGCGATGCATGTGGCCTATTTGTAAAACTATAGAATAAATAGTTAGTTATATTACTGAATCAGAACGCTGTGGTTCATCAGGGGAAACGAACCTCTGGGAATTTTTATATCTTAAAGCCAAAATGCAAAATGGGAACCTTAGCCCCCATCACGAACTTCTAAATAATTAGCCTTATTTAAGTTTGTTTCTGCGTCGTGCCATAAATCCTATCAGCCCCATGCCACATAACAACATTGCGTAGGTCTCTGGTTCTGGAACTGGTGGAGCAATATTCAACAAACCTGCATATGAACCACCAGCTAAGCCCGAAACTGTACCTTTGATTTGAAGTGTATATGTACCAGCACTTAACGTTAATGGATTTAAAACAACGGTTGTTGCAGAAACTGTTGGGCTGTAGTTTACAGTTGTTCCCCATGCTGACATCAACTCATTAGGTGCAACAGCTTGAGTGTGATGTGTACTACCAGTATATAACCTTGCACGAAGATTACTTAATCCCAAAATACTGTCTAAATTTATTGATGAAGTTACCGAGTTTACTGAGCCTTCTGAAATGGTAAATATATAATCATCCCAAAATGTTGTACCCGAAACTGAACTGGCGAATGTATTGCTGTACGTTAATGATGTGGGCAATGCGCCAACTGAAAGAGTATTAATAGTGTCAGCAAAAGCACTAAGACTAGAAAGACTAAATGCGGCAACTAACGAGATTCTCGTTAGCATCTTACGAGTTGCTAATTCCATACTTACTCCTAGACAAAATATTAATTGTAAAAATGTTTACATTAGAATATTACCTAAAGAGCATTACCTTAATAATTATAGAGCGGTTGTAATATAGTTACGTTGGACTATGAAAGGTTGTTAATTTATGAAATAAAATCTTTTAAGTACTAGATTAATAAGTATTTATTTTGAAAGTCTAATGCTATCAAGTTACTCACGAGTCATCTGAAGTATATCCATTAACTTTACCACAATCCCTAAATTGATCATCTTGAACATCTTCTAGAGTGGTGTGATGAGAATAATTAAAATAAAGTATCAAAAAGACCTAGGCTCAGAATTTTTTTGAGAAGTAAATGTTCGCCAGATTTCCTCTAAATGTCCCAAGCTGCTTGTGGCATGATAGGCATTTCAAACAGCACAAATGTACGTTGCTTCATTGATCATGCGATTTGGCCGTGAACCTATCAATTTTTGCACTAGTTTTTCGGTTGTATTAATGTCATTAAGTATACCCAAACAATCTTGTAACTGAGATAAACTGCGCACGTATGCAGTTGATTCTTTTGAAGCATAAAGACTGGCAAAAAACTCAGCGGCATAGCGTAATAGGTTTGTTAATGCTAGCGGTTACGACCGTAGGATGAAACCCCAGTAGCGGTGCGTCTTTGGAGTTAATACTCAACTTGAGTTCGACTTCATTCTCCGTGGTTTGTTGTCTCTATAACCCAGTCCAACAAAGGGGTCCACTGCTGAATATCTTTTGCTACCAGCGAGGGGCGCAGGTCAAACAGACTAAGCCCCTGCTCTGCAGCCGTATTGTAAATCTGTGCGTTACGAAGAGAAGTGAGCACTTCAAAACCAGTATCATTCATGAATTCGGTAAGTCCAACAGCAGAAAGTGTGCGACTGTTAACCCGCATACCAACCAAAGCAACAAAAGTTTTATTTTTACGGATGGCCTTTTCCGTAGACAAGATGTTGAGAAAATCACTTGTAGCACCTATGTCAAAAGCTGACGGCTGAATCGGCACAATCACACAATGAGCTTGTTTGACCGCATCGGAAAGTTTGTCCTCTCGCAACCCTGCAGGCGAGTCGATTATCAACCATTCGGACTCTAGCAAAGGCGATTTGCTACGTAGGTTGTGGGCATTAATTATAGGCAGCCCAGCGGGTCGACGTTGTACCCAACGCGTAGAGGACTGCTGGCGGTCTATGTCCGATAGTGTAACTACCCCACCAAACGTTGCGAAATAACCAGCAAGATTGGTGGCTAGTGTGGTCTTGCCACTACCACCCTTGGGATTGACGATAAGGATGCTTTTCATAGAATGGCTCCGATTTAGTAAATCTGCAAAGCGTTTAAATGATACTGCAAATACAATTTTGTTACTGAACTTACGCCTTCATGTGCGAATCGGTCTTACCTTCACCCATATCACTTTATAAACACTGCACACATGGTTCATATTGTGCTAAATGTTTTGGCCAGTGAGTATAATCGTGATGTAAAGAAATTCAAGGCACAACCATAATGCCCTATCAGACTGTAGCTTCTAGCACTCATTTAAATGCTAAATACGACAGCTTAAGCTAATTAGTAGTTTTGGGCCAATGGCGTACTTGGTGCTGTTGAAATTTTAAGAGAAGAGAACCTTCAAGCTGCGTACCAGAGAGTAAACAAATTAGCTGAAAAAAGTTAATCGTTCATTAAATAGTTATAAATTTAGATTCAATATTACTTTTATCTAAATTACAACAATTAATATTTATTATAAAAAGCCTCCAAATGGAGGCTTTTTAATAGTCACAATGAATAGTCACTACTAATAGATTTAAGAATTTCATAGCTTACTAGATTAATCTAACGACCGAAATCTACGCTCATAAAATAAGCTATTCCCCTTCAATTTTTTAGCCTGTTTTTTTGCAACCGTCATTGCAGCGGCAACCTCATGGTGCGTAGAAAATAATTCTGGCTGAACCTTTACTGCACCAATTGATAATGAACTGAATGGATAAAAGGTTTTGCTTCCTTGCCTATCTTCACATTCAATCCCATCAATGTTGCGGTCATTTTTATCATAAAAGTCTGGCATTGCTTTCTCAAGGTGCTTAAGTATGTGATTGCAGCGACCTTCCCAATCTTCACTCTGAAATATTAAAATAAAATCATCACCTCCAATATGGCCAACAAAATCTATATCGGGTACGACAGATTTTGTTAAAGTTTCACCAACCAATTGAATTAGCTGATCACCACGTCTAAAACCGTAGGCGTCATTAAATGGTTTGAAATTATCTAAATCACAATAACACGCCCAAAACGTGTTATTTTTCTCAAGCAATCGATCTATATGTTCATTGATGGGAACATTACCAGGTAATAAGGTCAGCGGATTAGCATAACGTGCTGCACTAATTTGCATTTCAGTAATTTCTCTAAGTAATGCATGCCCACTTCCTAAGCCTATGTATTTACCATTATCTGTAATAATAAATCCATTGGTTAAATGATATGGTTCCATTTGTGTAATCAAATCACTTAACTCATGAAAACTAATGTCTCCTTCAACCACTAGTGGTTTTTTATCCATAAATTCAATGCATGACCGCTTCCCATACAACTCTTTTCTAAACGGTCTTACAAAACGATCTATCATATTGGATCGACTAATTAGACCGATTGGAATCTTGTTTTCAATCACAGGTATTGAAAATAGCTTGGGGTTGCTTTCGAACAATACATAGACCTCATCATTAGTAGTTTCGGCAACGACAGAGGGGACATTAACTAATAATCTTCTGATACTACCCTGTTTTTGCGACCCTATTGCCTTGGGGAACACACTAATGAGATTGCGATTAAAAATGTGCTTAATACGCTCTGGTACTTGATTGATAGGTTTCTCTTCTGGCCTACCTAACAAATAACCTTGGCAAAATGCTACGTTTAAGTCTTTTAGTATAGAGAACTCTGCTTCTGTCTCCACCCCTTCAGCAATGACACTAGTGCCAGAATTGTCTGCTATTTGCTGAATAGACTTAACAAACTGTAGCTTCACTGGATCTAAATTAATGGCTCTAATAAAGTGCTTATCAATCTTGACGTAGTCGGGCTGAAGTTCAGACCACAGCCTTAAACTTGAAAAGCCCTCACCCAAATCATCAATCGCAATTTGAAATCCAACATTTCGGTAAGTGTCAATGACACTATATAACGTTGAATAATCAAAGGTAGGAGAACTTTCAGTTAGCTCCAACACAATATTTTTAGGGTTTAAACCAAGGCTCTCAATATAACTTAGCGAAATGACTTTATTTTGATCAAATCTTAGTAAACACTCCGGGCTCACATTAATAAATATTTTGTTAGTACATGAATATTTTGCAAATGACTCTAATCCAATCTGCAAGCTTAATAGCTCTAACTCACAAACCGTATTTTTTTCTTTTGCTAATCTAAACAACTCTATCGCTGAATGTAAATTAGTATTCTCTGGCCCTCTTATAAGCCCTTCGTGACCAAGAATATTTCCATTACTGAGGTTTATAATTGGCTGAAAAACACTTTTTAGTGTTTGTTGGCTAACAATTTCGTCATAATTGTCGGGGGTGTTTATATCAAGCGAAAAATTCTCAACCAGCCTAAGTAGTGTCATGTTTTTCCCAAAGATTAAGACTTAATGAATAGCTTAAATCAAATAAATCGACACTTAAAACACATATTTGAAGCTTAAACATTACGTTAACTTTATGACGATTTCATTACTAAAACATAAACTTAAGTGAGTTTAATACCATTGATTTAGTTAACTTAAGGGCATGAATATTGTCTTTAATATCTGTAATAAAAATAATTCAGTCCACTGATCTAAATTCCAGTGTTTTTTGATTTCTTAACTTTGCTGCGATCATTTTTGATTCATCTTTGCGATGCTGAACATACTCTAATAGGCTGGCAAGATTGGTAGCAGAGGGTAAAGAGGCATTAGCTGGTAGCTGTGACAGTTTTTCAAAACTTTCTTCATAGCGGTCGCTGATAGCAGAGTCGATCTGAACCGCAAGTGCATCAAAAGTAGTGTTCCCTTGCTTACCTTGATTCATAATTTCCAACCAAGAACGATTGATTGCTTGGTCTTGTATTAAAAATTCATCAATCTCCTTTCGAAGCAATATCTCATCACTCCAGCGATACTTAGGGGGAGGAATATTAATCACAAGTAACACGCTTGCAACAGTCAAAATGCAAGCTGCGACAAATGCAGTTTTTAGTGGGAATTTTTTTACTGTTAAGGATTGTGCGAATATTTGGCTCATTAGAATACCGGCAATAAACCCACCAATATGCGCCGAATTGTCAATCCCTGGGATTGTAAATCCCAAAACAATGGTTGCAAATGCAAACGCTGCAGCACCGCCAAATAACCACCTAAACTCATATGAGTCAATTGCAGTTCGTTCGTACCAGAGAAATGTGAGCAACGCACCATAAATACCAAAAATTGCGCCAGAAGCCCCGCCAGATACAGCAAAGTTACCCTGCATGACCAGAGAAACTAAATTACCGGTAAGTCCGCTAATTAAATAGATGCCGGCAAAGCGAAGGTGGCCATACATACGCTCGACTAATTGCCCAGCATCCCAGAGCGCCCAAATATTGAATACAAGGTGTACTAAGCCAAAATGCAGAAACATAGCGCTAGCTAGTCGCCACCACTCTCCATCTTGCGTAGCTGGGGCAAAGTTAGCTCCCCAAGCAAGTTGCACGGCATTAGGAGAATGCCAGAAACCCGCGCCACCAATAAGCATAGCAAGAAAAACCAGCACATTTGCGGCAATTAACGATTGAGTAACCCAAACTCTAGGGGTACGTAGCTTTAGTACTTTGTGGAAGGGTTGCAAGTATTTTTAGACTCTATAGAAACTTATAACGCTTAACAAATACAATTTATGTCAGATTTAAACCGCGATACTGTCACACTAAATTAACTATAGCTCGAAAAGCTGATTGAATCATTAAGATGAATAAGGCAACCTTGAATGATTTAACCAGCTTTAATTTCACAAATTTATAGTGTTTTGCGACGGCGTACACCAAAACCTAGCATACCCAAACCTAGTAGTAACATAGCGTATGTTTCTGGTTCAGGCACTGGTGCTAAATTGTATACGGAAGTAGTACCGGATACTTCATTGGCGATGGCCAAGTAATGGCGACCTCCCATAGTGAAACCTTCCAGGCCCTCAGGTGCAACATCACCATTCGTTACAATCATATCAATGAAGCTTGCGTGAGCAGGATCTGTAATATCGAATATACCTACAGCGGCTTTAGTTGTGCGCTCTAACCCTACAAAAGCATAGGTTTTATCACCAATTTTTATTAATTCAACCCCCTCAGGCTCAACGCCTTTGTCATCACTTCGAGTATCATCATAAATGCCTAATTCAATTGCTTTTGCATCTAACACGCTGCCGCTATCAAATACAATATTGCCAGCTTCATCACGAATAGATAAAGAATGTGTGCCAAAAGTTACTAAATTACCAGGCGTAGAATCGGTAGTAGAAATATTCAAACGTTTTACATCATCAGGTGTGCCTGTTAAGGTAGATGCGCGTGCTTTGTCACCGTCATCTTCACGCGTATCTCCCTCATTGGCCATCACAATAAATGTTTGACCGTTTGCTTCATATGCAGCTATGCCATCAGGCTGATAAAGGCCTTTTACAGGTGTAGAACGCAACACAGTTTTCGTTGGCCCACTGCTGCCAGAAACAAAGTCACGGTCACTTGGATCAATATAATTACCTGCGGCACTAAAATCTTTAGTGCCCAAACCTATGACGCTAGAAAACGTATTAGTAGTCAAGTCAAGCACGCCCATCGCGTTAGCTTCTTGCAAAGAAACATAAGCTTTAGTACCTGCATTATTTACCGTGATATATTCTGGTTCGAAATCCATACCAGTATTTGTACGAGTATTGCTACCAGCTTGAGGCACACCAACAAAACCAGCAGTTGCCGTGACTGTACGTGTGCTCATATCAATAATACTTACACTACCAGCAGGATCAAGCGCAGGGTTACCATAAACACTAGGAGAAGCCTCGTTCGCCACCAGTAATTTGCTACCATCTTTAGTGAAAGTAAGCATATCTGGCAATGCACCAACAGTGATTGAATTTACACCTGGACTAAGCGCTCTAGTGCTTGTGTCAAAAAATTTCACCGTACCTGCTGCTGTGCGGGTAGGCGATTCAATAGCAAATGCGGCCACGCCGTTATAGATAGCAACGCTGTTAATACTACCGAATGACGTAGTATCAATATGCTGAATTAAGCTGCCGTTAGTAGCATTTAATACGTCTACACCTGCAATGCCAGCTATCCATAAAGAGTTAGTTGCGCTATCAAAAGCAGCAATCTCGGAAGTCTGCCCAACTGAAGTATGGGTATATGTCCATTCTTTGGTTAAGCCGGCAAAAGTAGTATCTGCTGAAGCAATTGCTGGTATAAAAAGAGCCGCAACTAGTGCAGCTATGAGTGTGTTTTTCATTGATGAATCCTTAAATTGAGAACTATTTTAAACTTAATATAGCCGCTGTTACTAACCAAAATTCATGTCTGATGGTAAACAAAATACGTGACGTAGCGATGATTTTGGTAGGGCGGCATATAGTCCGAATGGACTATATGTGTCAATCTAGTAATTCATCCTTTAAAAACAGATAGTATTTTCTTAGCTAAATTTTTCCAATCGTAATTATCTTCAATATGAGGCCGAGTATTGCTTTGCAAGTAACTGTAAACGGCAGTGTCACTCAATACTTCTATAATTTTTTCTGACATTACATACGTATTATTTGGCTCAACTAAATATCCTGTTTTGCCATGCTCTACCAAATCTCTATAAAACAAAAAGTCCCAAACCACAGCAGGCAAACCCATTGCCATTGCCTCTAAGCAGGTACCTGGCAAACCTTCATAGTACGAGGTTGAAACATATAGTTTGCTTTTTGCATAATAATTCTGCATTTCAGAAAAATTCACTTTTCCAGTAAATAGCACATTTGCAACATAAGCACCTAACTGCGCTTTAACCCAAACGTCGTCATCCCCATAACCTACAATTAAAATTCGAACATCATTTTTTTCTTGAATCAACGCTTGGCAAACCTCGACCATCGCCCTACTGCCTTTGCGCCGCTCTATACGACCGCAAAACAGCACATCATATTCTTTAACGACTGATTGAGCAGACGTGAACGATTGGGTATCAACTCCATTTGGAATTATTTCAATAGGTTTGGTAATACCATAGGTCAGGAGTTCTTGCCTACCTTGCTCAGTTAGTGTGATTATTTTTGCAGCTTGCTTAAAAAATTGTTTTTCCATCCACAACTTAAAAGCAATCTCAAGCTTACCCCATTGACTCACAAAAAACTGTTTAGGATAAATCCTGCCTG
>JANOHT010000121.1:0-12374 GCA_031406605.1 Methylotenera sp.
GCTAATTGTAATGAAGCTAACATGCTTAAATCTTGTTAATGCCTAATTTAGCGAATAATTTCTTATCAGTTGCCGCCTCAGGATTACCTGTAGTCAGTAATTTTTCACCGTAAAAAATACTATTGGCGCCCGCAATAAAGCATAAAGCCTGAATGCCTTCATGCATGCTCTGGCGACCTGCAGACAAACGTACAAAACTATTCGGCATCGTGATACGCGCGGCAGCAATCGTACGTACAAATTCGATTGGGTCTAGCTCTTCCGTGCCATGCAGCGGCGTGCCTTCCACCTGTGTAAGCAAATTGATAGGCACACTCTCTGGTGGGCGCTCCATATTGGCTAATTGCGCCAATAATCCAGCACGCTGATTGCGCGATTCACCCATGCCGATAATGCCGCCGCAACAGACATTGATATCTACACTACGCACCCGGTCTAACGTTTCCAGCCTATCCTGATAAGTGCGAGTGGTAATGACATCACCGTAAAACTCTGGTGCAGTGTCTAAATTATGATTGTAGTAATCTAAACCGGCATCTTTTAACTGCTCGGCTTGGCCTTCTTTTAACATACCCAACGTGGCACAGGTCTCTAAGCCCATCGCCTTCACTTCTGCAATCATTTTCAGTACAGGTTCGAGGTCACGCTGTTTTGGGCCACGCCATGCAGCACCCATACAGAAACGGCTAGCACCGTTATCTTTAGCTGCTTGTGCCGCGGCTAACACATCATCCAACTGCATCAGCGGTTCAGCTTCAACATCAGTATGGTATCGTGCAGCCTGCGGACAGTAACCGCAATCCTCAGAGCAGCCGCCAGTTTTAATCGATAATAAAGTACTGACTTGTACCGCATTAGGATCGAAATGAGTACGATGGACGGTTTGCGCCTGGTGAATTAAATCTGCAAATGGCAACTCAAATAATGCGACAATATCGGCTACACTCCAACGGTCCACTGTAGCGGTGTCACATGACTTTGCCAGATTCGCCTTCATGTTACTTGTATCAATAATCGCTTCTGAATGGGAAGCCTTGTTCAAAGTTTCGGTGGCTGATTCAAGCATTTGCAGTTCCTTTATATGAGCTTTGATTATGCGTGCTCACTTAATGAGCTTATTAATAGTACTTAATCGCTGAATTTATAGCCGCAATTATACCTTGTCAATAAAACATACCGCAAACTTTGAACATTAGATTAAAATTTAAACAATTGTTTACAAAAGAGCTGTTTAAGCCTCATTGCTTCCTATGTTCAAGTCACAACGGTGGAGAATTAGGACTCTGTGAAGCCTGTTTAGACAACTTGCCATGGCATACCAGTCTGCAATGCCCACAATGCGCGTTGCTATCCAATGGCATAACTTGTGGCAGTTGCTTGAATGCATCACCTCACTTTGATGCCACACACGCCCTATTCACTTATGATTTTCCGGTTGATAGGCTATTACAGCATTACAAATATAAAGATATGCTGCATTTGGGCAATACATTTGCAACACTACTAAATGAGAAAAAGCTATCCAATCACAATTTAACCAGAAAAATTAATCTAATTATCCCGATGCCGATGCATGATGATCGCCTAAAGGAACGCGGATTCAATCAAGCGCTGGAAATTGCGCGCATCATCACGAAGCACATGAAAATCAAACTAGATTACACCTCATGTCATCGGACAAAACTCACAAAACCACAGGCTAGCTTGCCACTGAAAGAGCGTATTAAAAATATACGTGGGGTATTCAGTTGCGCAGAAAATCTACAAGGCCTGAATATCGCATTAATCGATGATGTCATGACCACGGGCGCCAGCTTGAATGAGTTGGCTAAAACATTAAAACAAGCCGGTGCTGCACATGTAGAATGCTGGGTAATTGCGCGAACGTTGCCTAGATAAGGCTAAATAAATTTTTCCAAAATTATTTGGCACTCCTAATAAACCTAAACTCCAAATGACAGCTATGTTTACTATTGTTTTATTCGAACCTGAAATTCCGCCAAATACAGGCAATATAATCCGATTGTGCGCGAATACTGGCGCAGATTTACACTTAGTGAAGCCATTAGGATTTACTTTAGAAGACAAACAGCTAAAACGTGCAGGTTTGGATTACCACGAGTTCGCTAGCTTAAAAGTGCATGAAAATTGGACAGACTGCAAAGCGGCATTAGCTGGCAAGCGGCTATTCGCAATTACCACCAAAGGCAGCACACGACATAGTGATATTCAATTTAAAGCAGGTGATGTGTTTGTATTTGGCCCAGAAACGCGTGGCTTACCTGAAGAAATTCGTGCTGAATTTACACCTGAACACAGAGTGCGTTTGCCAATGTTACCGAATAGCCGTAGCTTGAATTTATCAAACTCTGCTGCAGTTTTAATATATGAAGCTTGGCGACAAATTGGGTTTGAGGGCGGGAATTAAAAACGCAATCAACTTTGCTTTTATCAGATTAAAGACTTTCAGCTTTTTGATTACGACCTAGCAGATCCATCACCGCATCTTTAGCACTTTTACCACTTGTGAGTGCTTGATTCACTTCATGAGTAATCGGCATATCAACTTGCATCGTATTGGCGCGACGAATGACCTCAGCAGTAGTATTTACACCCTCAGCAACATGCCCTAAGCCTTTTAAAATATCTGCTAATGATTTGCCGCTGGCAAGCTGCAAGCCAACTTCACGATTTCTTGAGTACTGACCAGTACAAGTTAAAATTAAATCGCCCGCACCAGCTAAACCCATAAATGTTTCTGGTTTTGCCCCTAGCGCCATACCAAAACGCGTCATTTCAGCCAAACCGCGTGTAATCATGGCGGCGCGGGCATTATTACCAAAACCCATACCGTCACTAATACCAGCCGCTATCGCCATCACGTTTTTCACTGCGCCGCCAACTGAAACGCCAATCACGTCAGTGGTGTTATATACACGTAAATTAGCTCCATGAATCAGTAAAGCGGCCTCGTTAGAAAAAGCGACATCTTTGGATGCCAACGTGACTGCAGTAGGCAAGCCGCGAACAAGCTCAGCAGCAAAACTTGGTCCTGACAATACACCCCAGTGCTGACCTGAATCTTTAAAATCGCCCAACTCTTCCAATGCAACTTCATAAGGTAATTTTGCAGATTCTGGTTCCAAGCCTTTATGTGCCCAAATAACAGGAAGTTTGCAACCTAGCTGCTTGATATCTTTCAGAATAGCTCTGAAGCCAGAGGTAGGCACTACGGATAGAATAAGGTCTGCACCGTTTAATGCCGTTTGCAAATCATTTTCAACTTGCAGATTATCGTTAAACTTAAAGTCGCCTAAATACAGCGGATTAGCACGTGCTTTACGCATACCGGAAACATGGCCGGCATTACGCGCCCACAATGACACCTGATGGCGTTGACTAATGCTCATCGCTAACGCTGTACCCCATGCGCCCGCACCAAGTACAGTAATTTTACGACCAGATAATTTCACCATCTAATTAAAATCCATGCTTAATTGAAACCCTGCATTTAGTTAAAACCCCAGGTCGACGAAATCAAAATATATCCCGTCGCACCATCGCGATGTTTCACTTTAAGCCAGCCATTATTGAGCTTCATATCAATAACTTCTAGCGCCACATTTTTTTCTAAAGTTGCTACCAACGCGGAGCTAGCATCGGCCGCTTGTCTAAGTTCCGCCTTATTTGCGCTTACTAGCACTGTACGTTTATTAGAGAGCTGTTTTGCTTCCACCCAACTAATAGTACCTTGTGCATCACGCACTTTTAGCCAATCACCTAGATCGACAATAATTTCAACAGGGTAGTATTGACTTAGCAATAAGATTTTTTTTGCCGCGCTGGAAGGCGCGTCATATAGCACGGCTTTTGGCACAGCGACTGAACGATAGTCTAGCGCTAGCACCGAAGTTGGCATTAGCGCCAGGAATACCAGCGCTAATGCTAATGAAAAGCCCTTAGTGTTTTGCGGCTGCATCCGCTTGCTCTGCTTGCTGCTGTTTTTGTTGTGCAAACAATGCTTCAAAATTGATTGGATTTAGCAACACTGGTTGAAAACCGGCACGTACCACTAAATCTGACACAGTTTCGCGTGCATAAGGGAACAAGATATTTGGGCATGTAATGCCTACAATCATTTCTAAGTTTTCTTCAGGCACGTTGCGAATTTGGAAAATACCGGCTTGCGTAACTTCCACTAAAAATACAGTTTTATCTTCGATTTTTGAAGTAACAGTCACTTTAATCGCTACTTCAAATACACCTTCTTCAAGCATTTGTGCAAAGTTACCTAATTCAATGCTGATTTGCGGTTGTGTACGATCTGTAAAAATTTGTGGTGCATTTGGAATTTCCAATGATGCATCTTTAACATAAATTTTTTCGATACTGAAACCTGCTGCTTGTGGTTGTTCTGCTGCTGCGTTGTTATCTTCTTGAGCCATAATTTTCTACTTAAATAAAGGGTTAATTGAATAAGATGCTACTTTGCAAAGGCATCATTTTAGCAGAATTTAGCCATTTAGCCTTTACTGCCTACTGAGCCAGCAAAGGGTCCAAGCCTCCAGCCAAATCTAGCGCGCGCAACTCATCAAAGCCGCCAATATGGCGATCATCAATATAGATCTGCGGTACCGTACGACGACCTGTTTTCGCCATCATTTCAACGCGTTGTTCAGGTTGCAAATCGACACGGATTTTATTGATTTCCTTCACGCCCTTACTGACTAACAAGCGCTCGGCGTTAATACAATACGGACACACCGCCGTGGTATACATGAGAATATTGGGCATTAGCTTGGATCTTTTGTGATTTCATCATTGGCAGCAGGCGTTTCGACTACAGTTTTTTTAGCCGTGGCTTTAGTAGGGGTTTTGACTGCTTTTTTAACAATCGGCAATTTAGCCTCAACCCATGCATTTAAGCCACCTTGCAAATTATGTACTTGTGTGAATTCAGCTTTACGCAAAATATCACACGCTTTGGCAGCGCGTGCACCACGCTGGCAACTCACTAATATTGCCTTATTTTTATATTTTTTAAGTTCGCCTAAACGCTCTTCTAAATTAGCCACAGGAATATGCACTGCGTCTGCAATATGACCAGCCTCAAACTCAGCAGCATCACGTACATCTAACACCAACGCATTTGAACGGTTAATCAATGTCACTGCTTCAGCGCCTGTGAGATTAGGGACACCGCCAGCACTCTTTTTAAACATCGGCAGCAATAACATAATGCCAGAACCAATAGCTAAACCAATTAACAACGCATTACTTCTAATAAATTCCACAAAAATCCTCTCTAATTTTAATCTTTGGGTAATTCTATAATTTTAAGTTTCTACCCGTAAAGGGCATCACCATCAATCTAAGCAGCTAAAGCTGCAAGATTGATGTGATAAGCCAAACAAGGCGCGCGCAAAAAATTAAGACGCTGCATATATTCATATGTAAGGAATAATTTTTTGTAAGCAACGCAGTGTGGCGACGAAAATTATACTTATAGAAATACCCAATAATAATATGGTGGCAACTTGCCCATATGCAATGCAAATTTAGCGCTAAATTTATAGCCAGATTTTACGGGTAAATAAGTTAAAATAGTGACATAGTTAATAAAATATTAAATCAAATATTGAGTCCAAATATTATGCCACCTACAACAAACATCATGCCGGTATGCCTATTGATTTTAGATGGTTTTGGTTACCGAGAAGAAGTCGCAGATAACGCAGTTGCACAAGCACGTAAACCCAATTTAGATGCATTTTGGCAGGCATATCCGCACACACTGATTGATGCATCCGAGCATTACGTTGGTCTGCCAGATGGACAAATGGGTAACTCTGAAGTTGGTCACCTCAATATAGGCGCGGGCCGCGTGGTATTTCAAGATTTTGAACGCATTAACAATAGCATTGCCAACGGTGAGTTTTTTGAGCACCCAGTATTAAAACCAGCATTGCTTCAGCTTAAAAATAACAATAAAGCGCTGCATATTTTGGGCTTAATTTCTGATGGTGGTGTGCATAGCCATCAAGACCATATTCACGCCATGCTAGAAATGGCTGCCAAATTAGGCTTAACTAAAGTATACGTACATGCATTTTTAGATGGTCGTGATACGCCGCCTATTAGCGCAGCACCATTTATTGCCGCACTTGAGGCAAAGATTAAAGCGTTAGGGGTAGGTAAAATCATCTCGATTTCCGGTCGTTTTTACAGCATGGATAGAGACAAACGCTGGCCGCGTGTTGAAGCCGCCTATGCATTGATTACAGAAGGGATAGGAGAATTTACTTATCCAACTGCAGAGCAAGGTTTGCAAGCCGCTTATGCGCGCAACGAAAATGATGAGTTCGTCAAAGCGACTGCGATTCGCATGCCGGATGAAGCGCCTATTCACTTGAACGATGGCGATTTAATCGTTTATATGAACTTCAGGTCTGACCGTGCACGACAATTAACACATGCCTTATTGAGTGAGGAGTTTGATGGCTTTCATCGCCGCCACGTGCCTAAGCTAGCGGGTTATTTTACGCTGACCATGCATGATAAAAAAGAAACCAAAGCAACGGCGATTTTTCCGCCGCATGCGGTTAAAAACACCTTTGGTGAATATGTTTCAAGCTTAGGTTTAACGCAATTACGTATTGCTGAAACTGAAAAATACCCGCATGTGACCTTCTTTTTTAATGGCGGGGAAGAAACTGTATTTGCCGGTGAAGACCGAATTTTAGTGCCATCTCCAGCAGTAGCCACTTATGATTTGCAGCCTGAAATGAGCGCTTTCGAGCTAACAGATAGGTTGGAAGAAGCTATTTTAAGCCGTCAATACAACGCCATTATTTGCAATTACGCGAATGGCGATATGGTTGGCCATACGGGCGATTTACAAGCGGCAATCAAGGCGATTGAAACCTTGGATACCTGCGTTGGACGCGTAGTAAAAGCCATGCAAAGCATAGGGGGTGAAGTGATTATTACGGCAGACCATGGTAATGCAGAAGTGATGTTTGATGCCGAGAATAACCAACCGCATACACAACATACCCTAAATAAAGTACCGTTATTTTATATTGGCCGTAAAGCCACTCTGGCTTCAGATGGCGCACTCTCTGATTTAGCTCCAACATTACTAAAAATGATGGGCGTTGTGCAACCGATAGAAATGACTGGAAAAAGCCTCGTTGACTTTGAGAAGTAAACTATTCATTGCTTTAATTGCGCTATTATTTTCTCAAGCGCCATGTGCATTTGCTGCAAAAAAGCCTGACCAACCTAAGCAAAAGTTAAATGACGTACAGGAACGTCTGGAATCGCTGAAAAAAGAGTTGGATAATTCACAGGAGGCGCATAAAGATGCGGCTGATGCACTAAGAGACAGTGAAGTCGCGATTAGCGCTGCTAACAAAAAGTTATATGATATTAACCAGCAGCAGCAGAAAAATAAAAAGGTTCTCTCAAAACTACAAGCAGATTCAATTGCCACGAATGAATCACTTGCCGAACAGCAAAAATTGTTAAGTAGCCAGCTTTACCAGCAATACATTCATGGTCAGCAGAGTTATATACAAATGATTTTGCAAAGCGATAGCCCAAGTGAAATGGCGCGTGATGCGCATTATTTTTCCTACATTGCAAAAGCGCGCGCTGAACTGATTAGCTCAATGCAGGGTAGCTTGACAAAAATCAGCAAGCTCAATGAAAAAACTGCTTCAGCGTTAAAAGAAGTCAGTGAATTAAAACAAAAGCAAATAGATGAACGACGGATTTTACAGAACAAAAAACTAGAAAAATCTAAAGTTGTAAAAACGCTGGCACAACAGATTGCCTCACAGCGAAATGAAATACAAAAATTAAGACGTGATGAAAAACAACTTTTCCAATTAGTAGAACGCTTGGCTAGAGTAGCTGAGGCATCGCGCAAAAAGGCTGCAGCCAAGAAAGTTGCCAAAAATAATGCAGCGCAAACGGCTAAGATAAAAGTGCCTGCCGAAACAAATCAAAATGCTAATCAAAGCAATAATGCATCAAAACAAATCGTAGCTAGCAACGACACCTTGCCTACTAACGAGTTTTTAGGGGCTAATTTTGCATCACTTAAAGGCAAACTCAGGCTACCTGTTCGCGGTGAGGTGACTAACCGTTTTGGTGCTAGTCGAGAAGATAGTGGTATTTCTTGGAAAGGATTATTTATTCGAGCCAGCGAAGGGGCTGAAGTTAAATCAATCGCCAATGGTCGCGTGGTTTTTGCCGATTGGTTACGAGGCTTCGGCAATTTGATTATTGTGGATCATGGCGGCGGTTACATGAGTTTATATGGCAACAACCAAGCTGCGCTTAAGCAAGTGGGCGACACCGTGCGGGCAGGCGATGCAATTGCATCTGTAGGCAATAGCGGCGGCAATGAAACAAATGGTCTTTATTATGAGCTGCGCCGCCAAAGTCGGCCTTTTGACCCGATGAGCTGGAGCAGCTTAAATTAGTTTAGTATCCTACGTGCTAAACAACAACTCGGAGTCATTTGTTACGGACAAAAAAAAGCACGCGTTAGCGTGCTTTTTCATATTACAACCAGCTAAAATTAATTAGCAGGTGCGGCTTCTGCAGGTGCGGCTTCTGCTGCTGGTGCAGCGGCATCAATTGTAATGCCTGGAACACGTTCTTCAGCAGTTGGCTCATAACCGCCACCAGTAGCTGGTGCTGCATCAGCAGCTGGTGCAGGTGCAGCTTCCACTGGTGCTGGCATTTCTGCTGGCGCTGCTTCAACTGGTGCTGCTTCTTCTTTCTCGCCACAACCAACCATCAACAAACCAGTAACACTTAAAACTAACATAGCACGTAATAAATTAGACATTATATTTCCCTTTTCTTAGTTAAAGTCGCCATCATATTCTTGGTTAAAAGTTATTAAAAACACTAAAGTCATTGACGATTATCATCAACAACTCGCATCGTTTAACGGTTCAAATAACCTTTACATTTGTATTCTAGCTTAAGTTCAATATTCTGTCGTTAAAAAATAATTCAAGCTGGAATACGCAATGTTTGGTCTAGATAAATTTTGTCAGGAGTCTCAACACTGGTTTATTGAGACTGCAAAGTTTTCATATGCATATTTGTATTTTTATATTGCACTTTTGCTATGTGCGATGTAATGATTGAGTGAGCAATATTTGCTCACGCACAAAAGCGCCCTTGGCATACGCCTCAACTTCATACCGGTTTTGCCTATATCCTCGCCGTGAAGCCCATAGATACTTAAATATGTTCATACCCTTTAAATATTGCTCTACATGCGTCAACTCATGCGCTAGCAACTCTACACCAGCAGGCGTATCCGCTTGGTAAGCTCCAGTTCTAAAATAAATACGATGCCCCAACACTACTGCACACATATGCTTATGTAACCAAAACGGCACATGATCTTCTATGACTCTTACCGTGTGTAGCGTACGTGCTTGATAGTAGGGTTTATAGGCCGCAAGCTCAAGTGGTGTTAATGGACGGCCTTGTTCAAACATTAAAGAATAAACCCAAAACAACTATTCACCGATTAAATGAAATATCACTCTGCGCGAACTTGGTACATGCCGGTGCTCATACATAAATATACCCTGCCATTGACCTAAAGCGGCTTTGCCTTCTAATAGCGGAATTGATAAATGCGTTTGCGTAAGCGCTGTGCGCACGTGTGCAGGCATGTCGTCTGGTCCTTCAACCGTATGAATAAACAATGGATCGCCATCAGGTACCAAACGATTAAAGAACGCCTCCATATCTACTAGCACATCATGATCATAATTTTCGTTAATCAATAAACTGGCTGAGGTATGCTGAATATACAATGTGATTAAACCAGAATACAAACCGCTATTATTTGCCCAAGCAATGACTTGCGGCGTAATGTCATAAAGTTTACGACCATTTGTGTTGATGCTAATTTGGTGTGTTCTTTGTTGCATCATTTCCACTAGCTTTCTATCTAAAAATTTTACCAGTAACCCCAGGGCCTATAGAATCCAGCACCCCAGCCAAACCTTCCATGATAACGTGGTCCATAATAGCCACCATAACCGTATGGGCCAAAACCATATCCGCCAAATGGCTCATAGTAATATTGCTGCCGTTTTAATTTATCCAACTCGGCGCGTTTATTTTTTTCACGTTTATTAATTTCATCAGCCATAGCATTTTGTTTAGCTAATTCGTTGCTTTGATGGATGTAATCCAACACCTTAACATCGACACCCTGCTTGCTTAGCATCAAGGTTTGACTGGGGGTTAACTCGTAACGTGAGTTGCTGGTTTTAATTTTATCAATTATGAAATCTGGCGTTTTACCTTGTTTAGTGTCGAGCACAATCTCATCCAAACTGACAACCGCGATGGGTGGCGGCATTATTTTAGCTAACTCTTCTGCCGTAATACGATCTATTTGAATCGGCTTTGTTGTGTTGCTTGCGCATCCGGTGGCAAACACAGTCATTAAACTTAATATCAGTAACACATTAACTTTACTCATTTCACACTCCTTTTTGCTTACGCTGCTTTAATGCCGGCGAAGCATAAGTAATACTCTCATCATACGTATGACGTTTTATTTGATATAAATTCAATACTTTTTTGACATATTCTTTAGTTTCTTTATAAGGCGGCACACCTTTATATTTATCCACAGCGCCTTCACCTGCATTGTAAGCCGCTACAGCCAAGATAACATCGCCTCTGAAGTACGATAATAGCCAGCGTAAATAAGCCACACCACCCTTAATATTTTGGCTGGCATTATAGGCATTTTTTACGTTAAATCGCTCGGCGGTGGCAGGTATTAGCTGCATTAAACCATGTGCATCCTTATTAGATTTTGCTGTCACTTTAAAACCAGATTCAGCCGTAATAATTGATAGCACGAGTTTCTCATCAACTTGATACCACTCAGAAATTGTTCCAACCAAATCGACCACCCAGCGTTTACTTTTTGGCAATTTTGCTAAGTATGCATCAATCTCCGGTGAACCTTGGAAACCCGCATATTGATTGATTGGCGCTTTTTCTGGTGCGACTGCTTCCAGTACGCATAACGGCGTATCTACAGTTTTGATTTCAATCGTTTCCAACATTTTCTGCGCTTCGTAATGCCCATGCGTAGCCGCGATGCCAAACAAATTGGCCGCATAATTACGATTTTCTGGCACACCTCGGCCAAATGCATACAGCATACCCAGCCGATAAACCCCCTCGGCACTGCCGTAACGAGAGGCTTCGCAATAAAGATTAGCCGCTTGCCATGCTGCAGCCACACTTCTTGCTTCACTCACTAATGCCGTATTCAATAACAAGCTGGCGCGCTCAAGCAAATCTTTAGTGATTGGCGGTTCGTTATCAAAAGTTTCAAGCTCAGCGCTGGTATAAGCCTGCGCAGAGAGGCTCAACGTGGCAAAAAATAACCATACTCCAGTACGTATCAATTTTGCCATGTTTGTTTTATTAACGATTCTTCATCTGCATAATTAAGCTTTCACAAATACCAGTTTACCCGCCTTACTATCTATATGAATAATATCTTTAGCGACAAAATGTCCCGACAAAATTTCACGCGCCAACGGGTTTTCAATCTCACTTTGAATCGCCCGTTTAAGTGGTCTGGCACCGTAAACAGGATCAAAACCAGCATTGGCGATTTCTGCGATTGCCGCCTCGCTGATATCTAGCGTCATATCCATAGCAGCTAAACGTTTAGCCAATAACTGAATTTGAATATGCGCAATTGATTTCACCTGCGCTTCACCTAAGCTATGGAAAACGACTACTTCATCAATGCGGTTGACGAACTCTGGCCTGAAATGTGTTTTCACCTCACCCATCACGGCTAATTTCACAACCTGGTAATCTTGGTCGGCCATGCTTTGTATCATCTGGCTGCCAAGATTAGAAGTCATGATAATCACAGTGTTTTTAAAATCCACCGTACGACCTTGACCATCCGTTAAGCGCCCATCATCCAGTACCTGTAACAACACATTAAATACATCAGGGTGCGCTTTTTCTACTTCATCAAGCAAAATCACACTGTAAGGTTTACGGCGTACAGCTTCGGTCAGCGTTCCGCCTTCCTCGTAGCCTACATAGCCTGGCGGCGCGCCTATCATGCGCGCTACCGAGTGCTTCTCCATAAACTCGCTCATATCAATGCGGATTAAATGATCTTCAGAGTCGAATAAAAAGCCTGCTAATGCTTTGCAAAGCTCAGTTTTACCAACACCAGTCGGTCCTAAAAACAAAAAACTACCGTAAGGACGATTTGGATCGCTTAGGCCAGAACGTGAACGGCGAATCGCATCTGATACCAACCTCACTGCCTCATC
>JANOHT010000124.1:0-8663 GCA_031406605.1 Methylotenera sp.
AAACGGTTCTTGCGTTACACCATACTGTGCATATTTGGTTTTTATTTTTGCGAGCAGTTCTTCAACCTTCAGAGCTAAACATTCTTCGCCAGTACGTGCATGAAAATCGATTTCACCACAGGTGTCAAAATATGGGTTTAACAACCACTCATCAATCCCAATTAATGCAGCGAATTCACTAGCCACTTTGTTATACGCGGCAAAATGTTGTGATTTGCGGCGTGTACTCCAGCCGGCATGCAAGGGCGGAATTAAATCTTGTTCTAGGTTGGTTAGTATCTCTGGAATACCAGCCGATAAATCGTTATTAAGCAGAATAGCGCAACTATCAAAGTCACCTAATTCTTTGTTAATCAGTTTGATACGATTGCCCACGCGTACTACAGGCTCTAGCAATAAGTCATGGCCATCGTTCGTTTGCAATGTGGTGGGCTCTGTAATTTCAGGCGAAATTGAACCTACCCTTACATCCAGCCCCGCTTGTTTCATGATGCTAACCAGTTCTACTACATTACGTAAGTAGTAGGTGTTGCGGGTATGGTTTTCTGGAATAATCAGTAAACGATGCGCCTCAGGACATATTTTTTCAACTGCGACCATTGCAGCCTGTACGCTTAATGTTAAAAATTCTGGATTCAGGTTGTTAAAGCCGCCAGGAAACAAGTTGGTATCTACAGGCGCTAATTTGAAGCCAGAATTACGTAAATCTACGCTCGCATAGAATGGTGATGCGTATTCTAACCACTGTGTGCGAAACCAATGCTCAATTTTTGGCATCGCATTCAGCATGCTTTTTTCTAATGATAGTAGTGGGCCATTAAGTGCAGTCGTTAGATGAGGAACCATAGTTTCTTCTTTATTAAGTTTTGATAAGTTAGCCTATATCACTTGATGTGCCTGCACGTCTGCGTGATAACTACTTCTTACCATGGGGCCACTCGCGGTATTATTAAAGCCCATAGCATCTGCTTTTTGTTTTAACTCATCAAAAATAACAGGTGCAACATAACGCATTACTGGTAAATGATGCACACTTGGCTGTAGGTATTGCCCTAATGTAAGCATGCTTACATTGTGCGCACGTAAATCTTGCATCACAGCTAAAATCTCTTCATCGGTTTCACCTAAGCCTAGCATTAAGCCGGATTTTGTAGGTACATTGGGGTATAAATCACCAAACGTTTTTAATAAACTTAGCGAGTTTTGATAATCTGATCCTGGTCTAGCTTGTTTATAAAGGCGTGGCACAGTCTCGAGATTGTGATTCATCACGTCGGGGGGGGCTTTGTTTAAAATCTCCATGGCTACATCCAAGCGGCCTCGAAAATCTGGTACTAGAATTTCAATTTTAATATTTGGTGAATGTGCACGTACCGCTTGAATACAGTCAACAAAATGTTGAGCGCCACCATCACGTAAGTCGTCACGGTCTACAGAAGTAATGACTACGTATTTAAGTTTCATTTGCGCAATAGTACGCGCTAAATTTTCAGGCTCATTCACATCGGGAGCAAGTGGTTTGCCGTGTGCTACATCACAGAATGGACATCTACGGGTGCAAATGTCGCCTAAAATCATAAACGTTGCAGTGCCGCTGCTAAAGCATTCACCAATATTTGGGCAGCTGGCCTCTTCACATACGGTATGCAGGTTGTTCTCGCGCAGTATGCCTTTAATCTCTTGATAGCGTGCAGAATCAGGCATTTTCATGCGGATCCATTCAGGCTTACGCTGCATTGGTTGCGGGATGATTTTGATGGGAATGCGTGATGTTTTCGCAGCATCAACCTCCTTTACACCGGCAACTTTAGGGCTAAGTGTTTTATGGTCAGGCGTTTTAGTTAAAGCTATTTCAGTCATGCTTATTTCCGTTGGCTAAATGAGCGGTGAGTATTGTTAGTAATCGTTCACCTATCTTTTCTTTACTATCGACGATACCTAAGTCACTCGTTTGAGTCACTTCTAGGCCTACATAGCCGCAGGGGTCTATTGTAGTGAAGGGCTTTAAGTCCATGTTTACATTCAAACTTAAGCCATGATAACAGCAATTATTTTTAATACGTAACCCGAGTGAGGCGATTTTTGCTTCATGACCAGGTTTGTCACCAATATAAACGCCAGGCGCATCTTTTTTGGCAACAGCTGAAATCTGATACGCAGCTAACAATGCTATTATCGAATCTTCTAATTGGCTTACTAGGTCACGAATCTTGAGGTTGTTTCGTTTCAAATCAAGCAATACATATACGATTACCTGACCCGGACCATGGTAAGTAATTTTCCCGCCACGGTCAGTAAGTACTAATGGGATGTCTGTATCGATAGGTAAGCGAGTCTGTTTACGATTGAGACCCAAAGTATAAACAGGTAAATGCTCAGTTAACCACAATTCATCGGGGGTATTTTCTGTGCGAGTCGCAGTAAACTGCTGCATGGCTAGACATGTAGCTTCAAAATCCGTAATACCTAAATGCCTAATGATTAAAGGCTGGTGCATGGCAGATAAATTAAGCGCTGATTTGTTAAAGTGCAAATTTAACGAGTGGGTGTGCGCTTAAAAGACGGTAAATATCATCAAGTTGCACTTGTGAGACCACATGTACAGTACAAGTCAGGCTGATGTATTTACCACCAGAGCTTGCACGCATATCAATATGTGCAGCATTAAATGCTGGCACGATTGTTTGGATAAGACCAATAATCGTATCTGCGAAGGCATCCTGCATTTCGCCCATCACCTTGATGGGGAACTCACAAGGAAAGTCGATTAAAGGTCCTGCGGTGTGTTCTTCTATGTCAGCCATAATCAGTAAAGAATTGATTGTAAAACTTTTATTCTAAAGCTCGGTTTATTGTAAAAGTAACTTAATTGAATCCCATGCGCGACCTAAAATACCTGCAGTTTCGATAGATTTAGCAGCGACCAAAGCACGTTCATCTATCGTTTTGCCATTTAATGTGAATTTTACGTTACCAATCACTTGGCCTTTTTTAATTGGCGCAATTAAAGGCTGCGTGCTGGAAATAACGGCTTTAACATTGGCATATTCACCTTTTGGTAAAGTGAGAAATAAATCATTGGTCACTGTTGATGCGATCTGGTTTTCATTACCTTTCCATACTTTTAGCTGGTTGACGCTTTGTCCTTGTTTGTAGACCAGTTTGGAATCAAAGAATTGAAAACCGTAGTTAAGTAATTTTTGGCTTTCTATCGCACGCGCCGCATCGGTAGGTGCGCCTAATACGATGGAAATACGGCGCACACCATCACGTTTTGCAGATGAAATTAGGCAAAACCCAGCAGACTCTGTGTGGCCTGTTTTCATACCATCTACATTGGGGTCTAGCCATAGCAGACGATTACGGTTAGGTTGTGTAATCTTGTTGTAGGTATATTCTTTTACTGAATATAAGCGCTGATACTCAGCAGGAAAGTCGTGAATAAGTGCTGTTGCTAATAACCCTAAATCCTTAGCTGTGGTGTAGTGTTGAGCGTCTGGTAGACCAGTTGCATTCATGTAATGGGTATTTTTCATTCCCAAACGTTTCGCTTCCTTATTCATCATCTCGGCAAACTGCATTTCTGTACTAGCAATTCCCTCAGCCAACGCAATAGAAGCATCATTGCCAGACTGAATAATCATGCCGTGCAGCAATTCATCTACAGTAACTGGTTTGTTCGGCTCAATAAACATTTTAGAACCTTCAACTTTCCAAGCTGTTTCACTTACTGGAAGCGTTTGTGTGAGCTGCAAATGATTATTCTTAATGGCTTTAAAGCTTAAATAAGCCGTCATAATTTTGGTAAGTGAGGCTGGTTCAACACGCATATCGCTTTTTAATGATGCAATGGTGTTGCCGCTATTGAAATCAGTAAGCAAATACGCTTTAACTGCTAGATTGGGCGGCGGCGCAATCTGTGCCGCACCAGCTTGCGCTGTTTGACTGAGCGATAATGTAGAAAGGCTTGCGATAACAAAGGTTAACGCGACATTTTTTAGAATAGTGCGAGTATTGAATGGCATGAGTTTTAATTAACTTATTGATTAGTGACGATAGCAGCAGCGTTTAGTTGCTTACGGATATTAGCGGCTGAAGCATCGGCTTCATATTTGCTCATATACGGCCCGAGCTTAACGCGATATAAGCCGTTATTATACACGTTAGCTACGCCTACATTTTCGGCGAGTGCTAAGGCTTGTATTTTCTTCTGTAAAAGCTCGCCATTAATTTCATTTTTGAAGGCACCCGCTTGAACGAAATAGGTTAAGTTCATGTTGTTAATTGTTGGTGAGGCAGCAGTGGATGCGCTGGTCGTGACATCATCAGCTGGTTTAACTTCATAGTTTGTTTTCATTAGGGATGCAACCGGCACAGATTGCGCTGTCGTATTTTCGGTTAATGCATCTTGTACCAAATCGGTTGAATTGTTAGGGATTGGACTGTCTGAATTTTTTAACAATGCCTCGGCGCTGGTATCAATCGCTTCAACCTCAACTAAGCCACTACCTTGTGAAATTAACCTTAATTTATGTGCTGCTGCATAAGACAGATCAATTAACCTGCCATGTTTAAATGGCCCTCTGTCATTGAGCCTTATAACTACAGAACGACCGTTAGCAGGGTTGGTGACTTTCACATAGCTTGGGAGTGGAAGTGTGGTATGCGCGCCCGTCATACCATACATATCGTATATCTCACCATTAGAAGTTTTTCTACCATGAAATCGTTTGCCATACCAAGAAGCAATCCCTTGTTTTTTATAAGGCATGTATTTGGTCGTCGGCGTGTATTTTTTGCCAAGTGCGGAGTATGGTTTGTTAGCGCGTACAAGCGGCGTTTCAGATTTTAATTTAGCATCTGGAATGTTATCAATATCCGTTGGAGCGTTGTCGCCCGGACCATCATCTAAATAATAGCCGCCAGAGCCAGGTTTAGCGGTGTTTGAATTCGCATCATTTTTTGTAACAGGTGGTATAGCTTTTGTGGCAGGTATTTGTGCTGCGTTGGGGTTGACTGCCGTTGACGGTTTTGTTTCTGGCTTGGTTACTGGGGCACCACCGCATGATGCAAGTAGGCTAATGCATAAAATGAGGATGGTTTTCTGTATGTTGATGGTGTTCAAATTAAATGCCTTGTAGTTGAGACTGTGAAATGACGCATTTACGATGCAACCAATTTTTTATGTGTTTGTATACTCATTAAAATACCAAAACTTAAACATAACATTACCATGGAGGTGCCGCCATAACTAATTAAAGGTAATGGTACACCTACTACGGGCAAAATGCCGCTTACCATGCCTATATTGACAAATGCATAGGTGAAGAACGTGAGCGTGATGCTGCCAGCAAGCAGTCTGGTAAACGTACTTTGCGCCTGTGAGGCAATGACTAGGCCACGTAGAATAATTAAGCTAAACAATAATAAAAGTAAGATATTGCCTAAAAATCCGAACTCTTCAGCAAATACAGCAAAAATAAAGTCAGTGGTACGCTCAGGCAAAAAGTCTAATTGAGTTTGGGTGCCTTGTAGCCAGCCTTTACCCGCAGAGCCTCCAGATCCCAAGGCAATAATCGCCTGTATTGTATGGTAGCCGGATCCTAAAGGATCCTGTGTGGGATCCAGTAAAATTTGTATGCGTTTTCGCTGGTAGTCATGCAGCATAGACCACAATATAGGGGTTGAGGCTGCGAAAGTTACCGCACCGCCTACCAACACTTTCCAACTCAAGCCAGCCAAGAATAATATATAAAAACCTGATGCAGTAATTAGCAAGCCTGTACCCAAATCTGGTTGTTTAATTATTAAAGTTGTGGGCACCACTAATAGTAGTGCGCCAATGACAAAGTCAACGGTTTTCGTTTGACCCTCTCGTTTAGAAAAATACCATGCAAGCATCATCGGCATAGCAATACGCATGATTTCTGAGGGTTGAATTTGTGTAATACCTATATTCAGCCAGCGTCTTGCGCCATGACTAATAGTACCGAATAATGCAACAGCAATTAATAACAACACACCTAATGTGTAAAGTGGCAGTGCAATACGCTCAAGCTGGTTTGGCGGAATGTTGGCAGCTGCCCACATGACACTTAATGCCACGATGATGTTAATGCCTTGTCCATATACGCGCGAAAAATTTTGGCCAGATGCACTATAGAGTACAAATAGGCCAACCATTAGTGTAAACAATAAACACGACATTAGGAACGGATCAATATGCTTAAACAGATACTGAAATAATTTGCTAATCATGCAACTCTTCTTCGGGTTTAGTTGTTGACCCAGTTGCACCTGCAGTTGGAGTCACGAGGTTTCCAGTAGGATTTCCAGCTCCGTTTTTTAACGCATCAGGTGCAATAACAGGCACTGGAATTTTACCTAATAAATAATAGTCCATCACTTTTCTGGCAATCGGGCCTGCGGTCGAGCCGCCGTGCCTGCCATTTTCAACAATAATGGCTAAAGCGATGGTCGGGTCTTCAGCAGGCGCGTAGGCAACAAACAATGCATGGTCAAGGTGACGTTCGTTAATTGCACTCTCATTATATTTTTCATTCTGCTTAATGCCAATGACCTGTGCTGTGCCAGTTTTTGCTGCGATGCTGTAACCAGCATTTGCACCAACGCTGGCAGCTGTGCCACCTGGTAGCGTAACCGCTATCATGCCATTTTTTACTATCTCAACATTATCCGGATTAAGGGTGATTCTATCTTGCACCACTGCCGGTACCATCTGGCTTTCACCAGTGATTGCTTTTTGAATTTGCATGACTAAGTGTGGCTTCATTGCTACGCCATTGTTCGCCAAAATCGAAGTTGCCTGTGCTAGCTGTAGGGGCGTTACTAAGGTATAGCCTTGCCCAATTCCAACAATCACTGTCTCACCAGGGTACCAAGGTTGTTTGAATCTGCGCTTTTTCCATTCTGGAGTGGGTAATAGACCTTCAATTTCACCTTGAATATCAATGCCAGCTTTTCTACCAAAACCAAAGTGGCGTACAAAAGAGGTTAAGTTTTCTATTCCTAGTTCCATTGCTAAACCATAAAAAAATGTATCGCAAGAAATTGTTATCGCACGCTGCATATCAACCACACCGTGCCCACCAGGCTTCCAATCCCTGTATCGGTGAGATTTGTTGGGCAGGGTAAAATAACCAGGATCCTGTATAGAGTAAGGCGGAGTGCGCTTACCGGCTTCTAAACCGGCTAAGGCAACAAAGGGTTTAAACGTTGAACCTGGTGGGTAAATGCCGCGTAATGGACGGTTAATCAGCGGTTTATCGATAGACTCATTGAGCAGTTTCCAGTTTTCAACATCAATGCCATCGACAAATAAATTAGGATCAAATGCCGGCATGCTCACATAACTTAACACCTGACCAGTTTTAGGATTAATCGCTACCATCGCGCCGCGATATTCTCCAAATGCAGTTTCAGCGATTTCTTGTAATTTACTATCAATTGATAATATAAGGTTGTCACCAGGCGATGGTGCGGTGCTTGATAGCACGCGTACGGCATGCCCATCAGCGTCAATCTCCACTTGTTGAAAGCCCGTTGTGCCATGCAAACTGGATTCATAAAACTGCTCTATCCCACTTTTACCTATGTGGTCAGAGCCTTTATAATTGGATAGATGCCCCGAGGTTTCTAATTTAATTAAATCCTTATCGTTAATTCGTCCAATATAACCCACCATGTGCGCGCCGAGCTTGCCCTGCGGGTAATGTCTGAATAATCGCGATTTAATTTCAACGCCTGGAAAGCGATAATGATTGACTGCAAATCTTGCAGCTTCAATTTCATTTAGGTGTGTACGAATCGGCACACTTTCAAAGCTATGGCTTTGCTCACGAAATTTCTTAAAACGTTTACGGTCTAGTGAGCTTATTTCAACCAATTGGCTGATTTCAGCAATAGTCGCTTCAAGGTCTTTTACTTTTGCAGGTGTGATTTCTAGCGTATAGACAAAGAAGTTGTGAGCAAGTACCACGCCATTTCTATCAAGAATTAAACCTCGATTAGGAACTACGGGTACGAGAGAAATGCGGTTGTTCTCAGCAAGTGTTTGGTAATGATTGTATTGGGTGATTTGCAAATAGAAAAAACGTGAAGCGAGTATGCCAAACATGCCCAGCACCACAAGGGCAGCAAAGCCTAATCTGAGCTTGAAGTAATATTGTTCATGCTGATAATTTTTTAGTTCAGCACGCATACTTAATTATCCGTACTGTTGGATAGTGTTGTTGCAAGATTAAGCCCCACGAGAACGACCGCCAGTATTCAATCCTAATGCTACTGCAATCACCCAAATTAGAATGCCAGTGATGCTTGGCATAAAGTAAGACCAGCCTAGCCATTCTGCGCCAGAAAAGGTTTTAAGTATGAGCAGAATCACTTGTGAAGTAATGAGCAACAAAAACACATAAAAAATTTGTTGTGTGCCATTAAATAAGACCAGTCTGCGTTGGTAAATAGCTGCAAAGAATGCAGTAACGGTGTAAGCCAGCGCGTATTGACCAAAAACGCCGCCTGTTGCTAAATCTACTACTAATCCAACTAGCCATGCTGTGCCGATATTGCATAAGTTAGGCGCGCGTATTAACCAAAATATGATGACGAGTAGCAAAAAATCAGGACGTAATGTCAGTGCCAAC
>JANOHT010000139.1:0-2697 GCA_031406605.1 Methylotenera sp.
TCCCTACCAATAGGCAAGCTTCCAATTCCAGAAAAACTAACGTTGCCGTTACGTCAGCATGTTGGCAATATCCCTAAAATCAAAGTACAAGTAGGCGATTACGTACTTAAAGGGCAAATGCTCGCAGAGGCAGAGGGCACAGTTTCTGCGGCCATACATGCGCCAACTTCAGGCACGGTAGCGGCCATTAGTGAGCAAGTCATTCCGCATCCTTCAGGCTTACCTGATATGTGCATTACACTTACGCCAGATGGTAAAGACACTTGGACTGCCTTAACGCCAATCGACTGGAGGAATACGCCAAAAAATGAGCTGGTAGCCAGCTTAAGACTTTCTGGTATTGTTGGTTTGGGCGGCGCTACGTTTCCTACACATATTAAATTACGGGCAGATGGGAAATCTGACGTACATACTTTGGTGATTAACGCCGCTGAATGTGAACCTTATATTAGTTGCGACGACATGCTGATGCGGGAGCGTGCAGACGAAATCGTAAAAGGGATCGCAATTGCACAATACCTATTAGGCGCTGAAACCTGCATTATTGGTATTGAAGATAATAAACCTGAAGCAGCGAAAATAATGGCTACGGCTTGCTTGGGTCAAAACATGCAGATTAAAGTGGTACCTACACTTTACCCAAGCGGAGATGCACGTAGATTGATTCACCTGCTGCTTGGCACCGAAATCCCGAGTGATAAACGCTCAACCGACGTGGGCGTACAGGTTTTTAATGTGGCCACTGTATTAGCGATTTACCGTTACTTTACGTTTGGCGAGCCGTCTATCAGCCGGATAGTCACCATGACTGGTAGTGTCACAACCCCACAAAATTTTGAAGTATTGTTTGGTACGCCACTACAGTCGCTAGTGACTGCCGCAGGCGGTGCAAAACAAGAGTCTACGCATTTTATTATGGGCGGGCCAATGATGGGTTTTGACCTTCCAAACCCAGAGGTGCCGATTACCAAAGCGGCAAATTGCATCATTGCTGCAGCGCCTCATTTGTTTGCGGCGCCTCCACCCGCTATGCCGTGCATCCGCTGCGCACGTTGTGCCGATGCTTGCCCTGTGAATTTACAGCCGCAAGAGCTGTACTGGTTTGCAAAGTCGGATAATTTTGAAAAAGCACGTGATTACAATTTGTTTGATTGTATCGAATGCGGCTGCTGTACTTATGTATGCCCTAGCGACATTCCACTGGTGCAATATTACCGGTATGCAAAAAGCGAGATTATTGCGATTGATAAGGCTCAAGAAGCTGCAGACATGGCCCGTGAGCGTAATGATTTTAGATTAGCGCGCATTGAGCGAGAGAAATTAGAACGCGCACAGAAACACGCTGAGCGTGCACAAGCAAGTAAAAATGAGGCCAAAGTTAACGACATTAAGGTGCAAGCAGAAATAGTAGACGTAAACTCAGATACAGTTTCGCCAGGAAAGCCAGCAGTAAACTTGCAAACAAAACAAGCAACAGCTACAAGCAATGCGAGTGATGCACCAAGTGCTACTGTAAATAAGAGTATAGATAAGCAGGCAGCAATTGCTGCTGCCATTGCGCGTGCTAAAGCACAAAAACTAGCTGCGTCTACCAATTCAACTGAAGCAGCCGTTGTGACAAAAACGGTAGCGAATGCTGAAGTTAACGAAACGCAGGCAAAACAAGATAAACAAGCCTTGATTGCCGCCGCTATTGAACGCGCAAAAGCGCAAAAGTTGGCTGCGGCTGAAGCGGGCAATGCGCCCAAAAACATAGATAATGTAAGTGCATCAACACAAGCTGAAATTGACGCGATTGAGGCGATACGCGAAAAAGCAAAACACACGACGGATGCCAAGAGTTGATTAAAAATTGACTCCGGGAAAAGTTAACTAGGATACGCACTTGAATCGTTCACCATACATCACAGACGCCCCCACCGTTACCACCATCATGTTGAAGGTGTTGCTGGCACTGGTGCCTGGCATAATAGCTTATGTATGGATCTATGGAGGCGGCATACTAGTCACGCTGACGATTGCCACTGCAACTGCTTTACTGGCTGAAGCCGCCCTACTCAAAATTCGCCAACGCTCTATCCAGCCATTTTTAATGGATATGAGCGCTGTAGTTACCGCATGGTTATTGGCCTTGGCATTGCCGCCACTAGCGCCTTGGTGGTTAATTGTAGTGGGCACATTCTTTGCCATTGTAGTTGCTAAACAACTATATGGCGGCTTGGGCTACAACCCTTTTAATCCAGCCATGGTGGGTTATGCGGTGCTGCTTATTTCTTTCCCGCTGATGATGACTAAATGGCCTGCGCCATTATTGCTGGCGCAGCACCCATTAAGTTTTATGGATCAACTGCATTTTATTTTCACGAGTACGTTACCTGCAGATATAAAAGTAGATGCGATTAGCTCTGCCACACCATTGGATTATTTAAAAACACAGCTCATGTTAAAGCATGACGTTGCCAGCATTACCCAAGCGCCAGTATTTGGCATGTTTGGAGCAAAAGGTGGGGAAGTCGTCACGGCGGCTTATTTATTAGGCGGGTTATATTTATTGCAACAACGCATTATCAGCTGGCATTTACCAACTGCTTTTTTAGCGGCGCTAGCATTTATTTCTTTAGGTTTTTATGTCATTGACCCTGCACATTTTGCCAGCCCACTGTTTCACCTAATGAGCGGCGCATCCATGCTATGTGC
>JANOHT010000185.1:0-9123 GCA_031406605.1 Methylotenera sp.
GAGCTTGTCCAAATCCACAAGCACCCACACTTATCAGTTGTTAAATTGTTAAAGATCAGGTGACTCGAAAGTCTTCTCAGTGACGCTTTGCGTCAACGAGGTGCGCATTATACAGCGCTTTGTTGTTGCGTCAATACTTAAATTAACTGCATTTTTGTTACTAAAATACTTGGTTGCGGGAACAGGATTTGAACCTGTGACCTTCGGGTTATGAGCCCGACGAGCTGCCAGACTGCTCCATCCCGCGTCCGGCTCGACATATGTTGCGTCGAGAGGTGAGACTATAGCAAACCTTAGGGTATACCGCAAGAACATTCGCGGATTTTTGTTGTAAATTTCAGATAGAAATGACATGCAGATGACATGTCATTTAAAGTCTATTGCATTAGGTCACGTACATAAGCAAGATCATCTTCAGTATCTACGCCGGCCGCAGGCGCATTCTTAGAAATTGAGACTGCAATTTTATAGCCATGATGCAATACTCTTAACTGCTCTAGACATTCAACCTGCTCAATAGCCGCTGGTTGAATGCTAGCGTACTGTTTTAGAAATTTTGCCCGATAAGCATATAAACCAATATGACGATATGCTGGTATATCTGTAGGCAATTCAGAATTAACGGCGAAAGCGTCTCTAGGATACGGAATAGGAGCGCGACTGAAATACAGTGCATACCCTTGTGCGTCTAGTACAACTTTAACAATATTAGGATTTAAAAAATCTGCTTTAGTCTGTATGGCGTGGCATGCAGTCGCCATTACGGCGTCTTTGCTATTAGCTAACATTGCCGCAACTTCAAGTATAAGCTCCGCCTTAATTAAAGGCTCGTCTCCTTGTACGTTGACAATTATTGCGTCATCCTGCCAACCCTGCTGCAAAGCAACCTCGGCGATGCGATCTGTACCACTTGCATGATCTGTACGTGTCATTGCCACCTGATAGCCATGCTGAGTTACTGCTTCCAGAATTCGTACATCATCGGTCGCCACAACAACCTGCTTTGCGCCACTTTGTTGCGCACGCTCTGCTACCCAAACGACCATGGGTTTACCAGCAATATCCAACAAAGGCTTACCTGGCAACCTTGTACTAGCATAACGCGCAGGGATGACCACATAAAACTCAGGTATAGACAATTTCAAATTATGCAATTTCTTCATCGTCCGCTAATTTACGTGCTTCATCTTCTAGCATCACTGGAATACCGTCTTTAATTGGGTAAGCCAACCGTGCTGATTTAGAAATTAACTCGTTTGTAGATTTGTTATAGATCAGAGGGCCTTTGGTAATAGGGCATACTAATATTTGTAATAACTTTGTATCCATGATTAAAACCTCAGTTTATTTATTCAATTTTTGCAAAATATAAGCAAGAAGCGTGGTGCCATCAACACTACTTAAGGTTGCGGTCACTGGCAAATACCATGCATCAGTTGGTGCAAATAATTGACATTTTACAGCGTCTTTTTCTGTCATTAAAATTGTATTGTTGTTGAATGGCATTAAATCTTGAACAGAAAATGCGTGATGGTCTGAAAATATTTTTTGCTCAAACTGCAAACCCAAACTGGTTAATTGGTTAAAAAACCGCTGGGGATTACCTATGCCAGCGATGGCCAATAGAGGTTTGTTCTTAAAAAAATCTGCAGACTGCTGAGTTTGACTGCCATTTACAGATTTAAAAATGTTGCCTTGCAGCAGCATATTAAACACTGGCGCTTGCAAACTAAAAGTTTTGCCGATGGCAACAGATGTAACTTGGCTTGAAATGGCACTGCTATCGACAATAGCATCTACAGTTTGTAATCTGCTTATTTTTTCACGCAACGAACCCGCTGGCAATAAACATAAATTGACATTCAATAAATCATTTGCGTTTACCAATGCAATTTCAACATCACGCTTTAATCGATAGTGCTGCAAACCGTCGTCACTGACAATTACATTACACTCGGGATGTGCTTGCAATAATGCAACGCCAGCATCCACACGATTCGCACCAACAAACATCGGACTACCCGTGCGCTTCACAATCAGAACCGGCTCATCACCCACTGCAGTGGGATCGCTATTGGGAAATACTGCTTGCACGGACTTATTACTGCCTCCATAACCTCGGCTAATGATGCCAGGATTATAGCCAGCCAACCGCAATTGCTCTGCCAGCCAAATAACAAGGGGCGTTTTTCCTGTGCCGCCAATGCTAATATTACCGACAATAATAACGGGGACACTTAAACGAAAGCTTTTAAATAAGTCTAATTGGTAGAACAATCTTCTGAAGCAAATGATGGCACCAAAGAGCCAAGACAGTGGTATCAGCAAGATATGCCAGAGCGTATAGGTGCTCCACTGTTTTTGAAGCCAAGCGGTCATTTAGGCCAAGCGAATCATTTAAGTTGTAAAATCGAGGGGTTGTGTAATAGCCAAGCTACTAGCTAAATTGTTTTTGATACAGCTTAGCATAATGGCCATCTTGTTTAATTAACGCATCGTGTGTGCCACTTTCAACAATTTTTCCTTGCTCTAACACCATAATGCGATCTGCATTTTCAATGGTGCTGAGCCTGTGTGCAATCACAATGCTGGTTCGATTTTGCATGAGCGTATCTAAGGCCGCCTGCACGTGTTGCTCGGATTCCGTATCTAAAGCCGAAGTGGCCTCATCTAGTAATAAAATCGGTGCATTTTTCAAAATCGCGCGCGCAATGGCAATACGCTGACGTTGACCACCAGATAAACGCACTCCGCGATCGCCGATTTCATTTTGCAAACCATTAGGGAGTTGCTGAATAAAGTCCCATGCATGGGCTGCGATAGCAGCTTTAATCACGTCCTCTTCAGTTGCATTGCGCAAAACGCCATAAGCAATATTGTTAAAAACCGTATCGTTAAACAAAATCACATCTTGGCTAACTAGAGAAAATTGCTCACGTAAGCTAGCCAGAGGTAGCGCCCGAACGTCTACGCCATCTAAGAGCACTTGACCTTGTTGCAATTCATAAAATCTAGGCAGCAGATTAACTAATGTTGTTTTACCGCCGCCAGATCGCCCTACTAACGCCAACTTTTCACCTGGTTTAATGTTAAAGCTAATATCATTTAGCGCAGGACGTTTGGCATTGTTGTAAGTAATACCTACATGCTTAAATTCAATGTCGCCGCGACTTCTAGGCAGTGCCTTATCGCCTTCGTCCAACTCTGGCTTCACGTCAATTACTGTAAATACACTTTGTGCCGCCGCGAGCGCGACTTGAAGCTCTTCATTCATCGCAGTTAAATGTTTGATTGGTGATATCAGCATCAACAAGGCGCCTACAAACGCCGCAAACTCACCTGCACTGAATCGACCTACTGCGTAATAAACTACCAACCCCAACGAAACCGCTGCCAAAAGCTCTACCACCAAACTATTTAAACCAGAGATACGAGCTAAACGAATTTGCATATGTCGGTTTTTACCGGCAATTTTTGCAAAACGCTCATTTTCATAGCCCATTGCACCAAATATCTTGACGATACGCTGTCCTGAAATGGCTTCTTCAGCCACTTTAGTCATCTCGCCAACGGTTTCTTGAACTTGCTTACCAGCACTACGCAATTTCGGTGTCATTCTACTTAAATAAAGCGCCATAATAGGTGCGACTAGTGCAAATATTAAAGTTAAACGCCAATCTAAATACAGCATATAACCAATGATTCCAATCGCAGTCAGGGAGTCTCGCACCAGGGTCAATGTAGAGCGTGTAGCCGCACTGGACATTTGCTCTACATCATAAGTCAGCTTAGAAATTACAATCCCAGCAGATTGATCATCAAAAAAACTAATCGGTAGCAGCATTAACCTACGAAATGTGTCTAGTCGCAAATCTTCCACCACGCGGCGGGCAACCCAGCGCATGGCAAAACCTGAAACAAAGCCGGCTAACGCCCGCAAGGCCATTAAACCGAATAACATGAAAGGAAGATATGCAATTTTATCCGCTGATTGTTTTACAAAACCCTCATCTGTGACTTGCTTGATAGTTGCTAAAAAAGCGGTGTTAGTAGCGGATAAAATCACTAGCGCCAAAATGCCAGCTAAAAATACAACCTTATAATGCCACGCATATTTGAATAAACGTAAATATAAAACTTTAGCATTTACGACTTTAGTTGCGTTAGCTTTTGCTTTTTTATTGGTAGATCTCGCCATAATTAACGCTTATGGCTTGTTTTAAATAAGTGATTGAGACGTGCAGAATTTAACAACATTAAAATTTAAGAGCCTGATTTAACTTGCGTTGCAAAAGTAATGTGGGTGTAACCAGCCAAACGAGAGGCTTCCATCACATTCACTACGGATTGATGTGTGCTCTCTGCATCAGCATTAATAACGACAGTCGGCTCTTTGCCGCCATTAGCCGCCGCTTGCAATGCTGCGCTGATCGCTTCAACTGATTTATCCGCTAAACCTTTACCATTCACAACATATTGACCGTTAGCATCTACGCCCACTTCAATAGTGAGTGGTTTATCCTGTGTCGCATTCGCTTCTGCCGTTGGCAGATTGATTTGCAGTTCGCTGGTGCGCGAGAAAGTCGCACTTACCACCAGGAAAATGATAATCACCAGTAGCACATCAATCAATGGCACGAGATTCATCTCGAGGTCTTCATGGCGCTTTCCACGTTGAAAATTCATATGGTTTCCTTAATTAAGAATTTAAGCGTAATGAAAAATTATTTACGCTCACCGTGAATAATCTCAACCAACTTAATCGCTTGCTGTTCCATATCAACCAATAAACCATCTACTTTTGAGCGGAAAAAACGATAAGCAATCATGGCGGGCACCGCTACGACAATACCTGCTGCCGTGTTGTATAAAGCCACTGAAATACCGCGTGCAAACTGGGCAATATCATGACCACTGCTGGTAAATGCACCAAACAGCTCAACCATGCCGATAACCGTACCTAGCAAACCTAATAACGGGGCAACCGTAGCAATCGTACCAAGCGTAGAAAGATACCTTTCCAGCTTATGTGCTACCGCACGACCCGTTTCTTCAATGGCCTCTTTCGTCACTTCACGTGAGCTTTTGCTGTTAGCTAAAGCGCTGGCAAATACTTCACCTAATAAAGAGTGCTGTTCTAAACGGCTAATCGTTTCTTTCGTTATGCCGCCTTTAGCAAGCCAGGTTTGCACTTCAGGCAATAGGTTTTGAGGTGCTACTGTGTTGCTGCGCAATGCGAAAAAACGCTCACCTATGATTGCCAATGCTACGACTGACGCAATGATTAGCGGCCAAATTGGCCAGCCTGCTGCTACAATGATTTGCCACACGATGCGACTCCCTAAATTAAAAATGGTGATTAGTTTTTGCGTAGGCGCACATAAAACTTAACTGAGCGATACTTTAGCTGGTAGTCTGGTTTTGGGCAAGCCACTACTGCGTTTCATTTGCTTAATTCATTTACCAATATGAGTGTTCTACGTCAATTTTCAAACTCAATTATCATTATTCAGTATAGCTATCTTGCCAGTAACGTCTATTTTGTGTGCGCCAACTGGTAATGCTTATATTAGGTTCGCTATTTAAATTAGGGTAAGTGCCAGCTTTAAAATCTAGCGTTAATGCGCCATCATAATCTGATCGATACATCAGACTATTGAGTGTCTGGTAGCGTTCGACGATCAAAGGCTTAGGGTGCCCAAAACGGTTTAAATAACCCGTCGTAAATATAGTTACGCTAGGGGCAAGCGCTGCAATAAAATCGGATGTTGAAGAAGTTTTGCTGCCGTGATGCGGAGCAATGATGATATCGCTGTTTAATTTGGTCACATCCCTGTTTAGTAATTCCAATTCCGCTTCTTTTTCAATATCTCCCGTCAGCAAAATACTACCCGCATGGCTAGTTACTTTAACTACACAGCTACGATTATTATCTTTCAGCATCGAATCTCCATAGCTTTCAAAGCCAGGATGCAACATTTCAAATTCTACGCCATCCCATATCCAGCGCTGCCCTGCAAAACATGATAGTTTTTTTATGGACTTAACGGCTTCTACCTCTGGAGTAAAAGAGCTTGCAAGCCAGGTTATGGGCATTAAGGCAATCACCGACTGCATACCGCCACTGTGATCGTTATCGCTATGGCTGACAATCAATCCATCTAATTTTTTAACACCTGCACCGCGTAAAAAAGGTACCGCAATGCGGCTACCCGCATCCGCTTGCGTGCCATATGTCGGACCAGTGTCGTATAACAAAGTATGCGTTGCTGTTTGTACTACTACGCTTAAACCTTGCCCTACATCTAATACGGTGACTTTCATGTCGCCCATCATGGGCCGTACAGGCTGAATGAGCAGCATAGGCATAAACCCTATTAAGCCTAACCAGCGCATAGGAAAACCGCGCGGCAACAATAACCAAATTACGCCTATCATTGCAGGCAATAGCGTCCAAACAGGAGGCGCATGCTGCTGCCAAGTAACTATGGGTAATTGATTCAACCATTTGAGTGCGACCATACAAGCATTTAAAGCTTGGTACGATAGATTTAATGCTGCATCGATGGGCAAAAAACTGCCCAACAATGCTAGAGGAGTCACTACAAAACTAATGAGTGGAATGGCAAACGCATTAGCAAACGGTGAAATAATAGAAGTCTGGTTAAACATCACCAAAAGTAGCGGCAACATACCTATAGTGACCGCCCACTGCGTTTGCAATGCTACCTTTAACCAATGCAATTGACCAATTCGCGCACCTAATGCAAACCCAAGCATTGCCACAGCGCCGAATGACAGCCAAAACCCTGGTGAACTTACCGCCCATGGATCAAAAATCACTACAATAAATAACGCTATCGCCAACACTTGGGTGATTACTAATTGCCGTCCTGACCACAAAGCTATGGCAAACACCATGAGCATATAAAGCGTGCGCTGGGAAGGCACAGAAAAACCCGCAATCAGTGTATACAAAAGCGCAGTAATAACGCCCGCAAGGGTAGCGGCTTTGCGGGTAGGCAGCCGCATCACTAGTTTTGGACTACGCCGCCAGATGAATCCTGTCAAACCAAACGCCAAACCAGCCAACATCGTGATGTGAATGCCAGAAATCGACATGAGGTGCGATGTGCCGGTACGTAAAAAAACTTGCCAGTCATCGACCGCAATTTGGCTATCATCACCAATGACTAGGGCCTGGATGATGCCGCTATATGACTTGTCACCGAATACTTTATTAATACGCTGCTGAACTTTTTCGCGCAAATGCTCAACGATATATTTTGGTTTCCACACAAAATATTTAAGTTTTTTGAGGCCCGCTTTCGTTTTAATACTGCCAGTAGCACGGATATTTTCGCTTAACGCCCACGATTCAAAATCAAAACCATGTGGGTTTTGCGTGCCGTGCGGGCGCTTTAAACGCACCGCCAACTGCCAACGCTCGCCTGCGTGAAATTGATTTAACTCTTCAGGAGTAGATTCTTGCTTAGTGTCATACTGATGATTACTGTATTGATTAAGGCTAATATGACGCGGCACAATTGCATGCGGCGTTAACACCTTTTCCACATCAAATTGAAAGCGCGTGCCATGCTCTGTAGCCTCAGGCAGACTGGCCACAACGCCTACAATGACTATCGTCTTTTGCTCCCAAGTGTGTGGCAATTCATCGCTCATGCGCCACAGAGCAAAACCACTAGCCCAACTTAGACCAAATAAAAATGCACACACAGCTATTAAACTGCGATGCAACAATGTTGAGACGTGAAAAGACTTTAAAAAGCGGGAATGGTATTGTGCAAAAAATAACGTTAATACCAAAACAGCAACCATACCTAACAAACCACTAACACTGGGCAATTGTGGCAACTGCTGCACGACCCAAGCACCAAAGACAAACATCAGTGCTGCAAGAGTCATGATTGGGATTTAGTGATTTATAAAGGCTGCAACTTACCGTCAACCAACTTATATTGACGCTGCATTTTTGTAGCGAGCTCAATATCGTGCGTCACCACCACCAAACTCAACTGCTGGGTTTGGTTCATTTCTAACAGCAAATCAAAAACCGCATGCGCTGTATGACGATCAAGATTACCAGTAGGCTCATCGGCCAATATGCATTGTGGCTGTGTTACTAGCGCCCTTGCAACCGCGGCACGCTGGCGTTCACCGCCGGAAAGTTCGCCAGGCATATGTTCAAGCCGATGTTTTAAACCTACTTTAGTTAAAGTCTCTGCTGCCAATGTAAGTGCTTGCTCACGTGGCATGCGGCGAATAAACAGCGGCATGGCAACATTTTCTAGGGCAGTGAATTCTGGCAACAAATGATGAAACTGATACACAAAACCCAGCGATTCATTACGCAGATTACCTTTTTTGGTTTCGCTCAAGGTGGCTAAATTTTGATTGAGAAGACGCACTTCACCGCTACTTGGCGCATCTAACCCGCCCAACAAATGAAGCAATGTACTTTTACCAGAACCTGAAGTACCTACAATCGCAATCTGTTCACCTTTATGTACTGTTAAATCAATGCCGTTCAGCACTGCGACTTCCAAACCTTCATAGGTTTTATGCAATGCCTGGCAAGAAACTATACTATTTGAGGCAGTATTACCCATAACACTATTCATATCTTAACGCCTCAGCAGGATTGATTTTGCTAGCGCGCCAGCTAGGATAAAGTGTGGCTAACAGACTTAATATAAACGACATGATGACGATGGTGATAACATCCGACCAGACTAAATCAGACGGCAGATCGCTAATGTAATACACGTCTTTTGCTAAGAATTGCACGTGGAATAGTCCTTCAATAAATGGAATAATCGTACCGATGTTTAGCGCGATCACAATGCCAAAGAGCGCCCCTAACAATGTACCTATCAAGCCAATCAATGCACCTTGAATGATAAAAATCACCATAATGCTGGCTGGGCTAGCGCCAAAGGTACGCATAATCGCAATATCCGCGCGCTTATCCGTAACCGCCATCACTAGTGTAGATACGATGTTAAAAGCAGCCACCGCAACAATCAGCGTTAAGATAATAAACATCACACGCTTTTCCATCTGCACTGCTCGAAAGAAATTAGCGTGTTGCTGCGTCCAATC
>JANOHT010000207.1:0-2439 GCA_031406605.1 Methylotenera sp.
TAGATTAAAGAATACGCAAGTCCGTTTTGTTATGTTTCTTGTCGCAATTATGACTTTCCATAGCCAGCGCGCCTTTGATAATGTGTTCGTTATCCGAAATAAAGATTTTATTAAAATAAAGTACTAATTGTAATTAAGTAAGAAATATTATTAATAAGTAATACAGTTTTTAAATTATTAAGGGAAATCAAATGAAAAATCTGAGTTGGATTACAAATCGCCACGTGATAAGCGCATTATGCGCTGCTCCAATTTTATTCAGTTGTGCTTATGCTTCTGCAGAAGATGCGGCTCCAGCTGCTGAAGCTCCTGCAGTGACGGCGGCACCGGCGCCAGCTGAGCCAGCACCACCGTATACACTTACTTTTAACCTTGGTCTTTATAGTTCTTATATGTTCCGTGGTGTTGATTACAGTGATGGTCCAGCAGTACAAGGTGGCATTGATTGGGCTCATAGTAGTGGTTTTTACTTGGGAACATGGTTTTCTAATTTAGACCCATACGGTTTCGGTAAAGTTGACCATGTTCAGGATGGTAATCATATTGAAACCGATTTTTATGGTGGTTATGCAACTACATTCGCAAATGGTGTTGGTATTAATTTGCTAGCAAATTATTATAAATACCTTGAGGGGCGTGATTCTGTTAACGGCCACAAACAAGATACGCTTGAGTTGTCTGCTGCGCTTTCATACAAATGGCTTACTTACACCTTCTTTTATATTCCAACTACCTATTATGGTCTAGATGAAACAGATGGTGATCTTGTTGTGACAGGTAATCGTCATACCAAAGGTGCAACTTATAACGAGTTGAAAGTAAACTATACTTTACCAATTGGCGATTTAAACTTTGTGGCTAAAGTTGGTTATCAGCACACGCCAAACTTAGAAGGCAGTGAGGCTGATTATGCCATAGGTTTAAACAGAAATTTCTCATTACCAACCATGGGTAAACCGATTGAAGGCTTTAATGCTGGTCTATACTATACAGGTACGTTTGCTGTTGAGGATGAACGGTTTTATGATTATGCAACTAGAACTACTGCAGCAACTGGTGTCTTTAATAGGGATGCAAACGAAGATAAATTATGGTTCTATGTTAAACGTACTTGGTAATAACTTAGTCTAGTTATTAACTACTTAAAAATAAGCGCTTCGGCGCTTATTTTTTTGTCTATTATTTGCTTGAAAGCATAATAATGTTAATCCATTGCAACTAGTCGGTTTTAACTAAGTTTAGGTCGTAATGCGAATTGTAGTTAAGGCTTAGGGCTTTTACTATGACTGTTAAATTAATAGCCTGAAATTGGAGAAATCAATTGCCGCGTTTTGAACTGCAACAAATATTCGTGGGTGGTAAGCGTGTTGAAGCTACCAGTGGCAATACATTTCAAACTATCAACCCCGCTAATGGTGAGCTGCTAGCCGAGGTGCAATCAGCGTCCAAAGCTGATGTGGATGCTGCTGTGGCTAGTGCGCACCAAGGCCAGAAAATTTGGGCTGCAATGACGGCTATGCAGCGTTCACGCATATTGCGTCGAGCTGTAGAAATTTTGCGTGATAAAAATGATGAGCTGGCTGAATTGGAAACTTTTGATACAGGCAAGCCATTATCTGAAACCCGCTTTGTAGATATTGTGACAGGTGCTGATGTGCTTGAATATTATGCTGGGTTGGTGCCTGCGCTTGAGGGTCAGCAAATTCCACTGCGGGAAAGTTCTTTTGTCTATACAAGACGCGAGCCGTTAGGCGTGGTTGCGGGTATAGGTGCATGGAATTACCCCATCCAAATTGCATTATGGAAATCTGCCCCTGCTTTAGCGGCCGGTAATGCCATGATATTCAAGCCGAGTGAAGTGACTCCGCTCACTGCTTTAAAGCTTGCGGAGATTTATACTGAAGCTGGGCTGCCAGATGGAGTGTTTAATGTGCTCACAGGCAGTGGGCGCGAAGTTGGCGCTTGGCTAACAGAGCATCCAGGCATAGAAAAAATCTCATTCACGGGCGGTACGGTTACCGGTAAAAAAGTAATGGCTAGTGCCTCTAGCTCAACACTCAAAGACGTGACCATGGAGTTGGGCGGTAAGTCGCCATTGATTATCTTTCCTGACGCTAATATGGATAGGGCTGCGGACGTGGCGATGATGGCTAATTTTTATAGCACAGGTCAAGTCTGTACTAATGGTACGCGAGTGTTTGTGCATAGATCAAATAAGCAGGAGTTTGAGCAAAAAATACTTGAACGCGTGCGGCGCGTTCGTATTGGTGACCCGTTTGACGAAAATACTAACTTTGGACCTTTGGTTAGCATTGCCCATATGGAAAATGTATTAGGTTATATCGCGGCGGGCATACAAGAAGGTGCTCGTCTATTAACAGGCGGTGCCCGAGTAACAGATGGAACGTTAGCCAATGGGGCCTATGTACAACCTACAGT
>JANOHT010000212.1:0-35453 GCA_031406605.1 Methylotenera sp.
TCTGACGAGTGTTGGTGAGATTTACAAAGATTCGAGAAGTCAGCATGAAAACGCATTTCTTGTAGTAAACGCGGCTTATTATCAATTTTATTGGCATCGTAATCTACAACACCTACCCGTAGATTCGTGCCGCCAACATCAATACCAATCAGCATCGCCATAACTATGCACGGCCTGTTCGCACAACGGCTTCGGCAAAATGCTCTTGCTGCGTTACCGACAGATGCTCTGACAATTGTTGCCATGTAAAACGCCAGTGCCAATTGCCGGTGCATGTGCCTGGTGTATTCATACGATGACTTCCATCGAGCGCCATTAAATCCTGCATGGGAATAATGGCTAATTGCGCATTGGATTCTAACGCCATATCAATTAAATCATTTGGCATGTTAGGTTCATGTTGTTCAGTATGTGATGCCTCCAAGTATGTGTGCACAATTTCGCGTTGTTCGTCATCCAAGGACTCATACCAACCTACAGTAGTGTCATTATCATGTGTGCCTGTATACACCACACTATTGACATCAATATTGTGTGGTAAGTAGGGGTTATCTTCTTCCCCACTAAAAGCAAACTGCAGAATCTTCATACCGGGTAAATTGTATTTCGTGCGCAAGGCGTCGACTTCAGGCGTGATGATACCTAAATCTTCAGCGACTAACGTTACGTTTGGCAGCGACTGCTTAATGGCAGCTAATAATTCATCGCCTGGTGCTAACACCCATTCACCATTCATGGCAGTTTCTTCAGCGGCTGGAATCTCCCATGCGGCCTCCAAACCCCTAAAGTGATCAATACGCACCATGTCAAACAATTCACTTTGCGTAGTCATGCGTGATACCCACCATGCGTAACCATCGATTGCCATTGCATCCCAGTTGTAGTGTGGGTTGCCCCAGCGCTGACCCGTTGCACAAAAGTAATCTGGCGGAACGCCTGCTACTGCACTCATATTTTTATCAGCATCTAACTTGAATAGATGTGGCTGTGCCCAAACCTCGGCGCTATCATAAGCAACAAATATAGGAATATCACCAAAGAAATAAACATTTTTACTTGCTGCATAGTCTTTAAGGCTATGCCATTGGGTAAAAAACATGAATTGCGTAAATTGAATAATAGCGATTTCTTCGGCAAGCTCTACGTGTGCATGTTGTAGCGTTGGCAGATCTCGATTTTTATAAGCCTCAGGCCATTGATCCCAACTGGTACGATTAAATTTAGCGCGTAATGCAAGAAAAAGAGCAAAGTCATTCAGCCAATGTGCCTGTTGACTGCAAAAATCCACAAATGAAGGCTGAATGTCAGCTTTTTGAATAAATGCTTGATAAGCTTTCGCTAGTAACTGTGTTTTATTAAATGACTCACTAGCGATAAAACTGTCGACTTCATCTTGCGTGAGCAAATCTTCTGCTTGCAATACATCTAAGCTGATAAAGTCTGGATTGCCTGCATGCGCAGATAAACATTGATAAGGTGAGTTATCGGCATGCGGCATATTGATTGGTAAAGTTTGCCAAATGGTCACGCCAAGCTTGTGAAACAAATCAACGACGCGTTTTGCTTCTGCACCTAAATCACCCACGTAATACGGACTTGGTAATGAACTAATGTGTAATAAGACCCCTACTCGGCGTTGATTCAAAAGCGTTATATTAATTGGCTGCGTCATTATTATTTACATTTTTAAAAGGTCAAATTACGGTTAAGCTTTTAAGCTTGTTTTTACTTTTACCTAATACGCCTGACCTCAGCGCTTACTTCTAAAAACCTTTTTTAAAATACTATGCTGTACCGCGACGCATAGTCCCTGCGTTGTCCGCATCGCCGCCACCCGCACTGATAGATTTATTCAACACATCAGGCACAGGCTGTTTTAATAAGTTATACAAGTTAATAAGGTTCCGACGATAAAGTTTATCAAAGCTAGCGACGCTATCTGAAGAATTGTAATCACCGAACCACCAAAACCAATCAGACCCTTCACAAATAGCTAATTGGCGCTCACAGGCGACGCGTTGATCGGCCTCTAGATAATTAGCAGAAAGTACTTTGTCATAGGTTTTTTTAGCTTCACATAGTAAATCCCATGCCAAGTTTTTGTCTTTACTGCCTATCCATGTACTAAAAGTACCGTAGACCCAACTACCCGCCGCTACTCGTGGCAATATAGGGGCAGCCTTCTCTTTGCTTTGATATGGTTTAGATTGATATAAATCCACCATGTCGCTGAACGTCGTCATTTCGATATTAGGATGATTCGCTAATGCAGCATAAAGTTCATTTAAAAAGTAGTAGCCGTTATATGGATAATATTCCCAGGCATTTTCGCCATCTAAAATAACGCTAACTACTTTTGCATGGTCAGATGTATTGATTTTATGGGCATGTTCCAGTGTTTGAATAAAGTCGCTTACAGCATCACTTGAATGCATCTTTGCATACTCAAAACCAATTTTGTCTGACAATTGGTCATCTCTAAAAAAGCACAAAATGTCGTGCTTTCCATTGGTCACACGGTAAGGTCGATACAAATACTGGTGTTTATCTTCAACGCTTAATTCTGATTTTATTAAGCTGTTAGCAAGTACGCCCTGCCCCGTGGCGGCCCATTCCACGCCATGTTCTGCCATAAGTGAAAGTGCAGCATGTGACACGCCACCTTCAGCTGGCCACATACCGCGCGGTGCTTCACCAAAATAATCTGTGTGTGATTTTTTAGCAGAAAGTACATGATAAGCTGCACGTGGTTGACCACCAGGATACTTGGCATTTTCTGGTAAAGGCGCGTCAGGCATCGCATCTAAAGTAGATTTAAAGTCTAACAACAACGGCAATATCGGGTGATAGTACGGCGTAGTAGAAATTTCAATTTGCTTAGTTTGCATCAACGCTTTGTAGCGAGGAATCAGGCCTGATATCGTTTCGCCAATTACGGTAAACAGCTGCTGCCTATCCTCTACTGTAAATAACACGCCCTTACTCATCAATGCCTGTATTACAGTATCGTTTCTGCGCAAACTCTCGCCACACCAAGCCAAGTGATACCAAACCAATAAATCAGCTTTATATTGCGCAGATAGGTAATGGAAATCATGCTCTGCTGCTCCACATTCAGACATGATTGGCTCTACCAGCTGGTATAACTGTAGCAGACGCTGATAATGCGGGAATGGACTCAGCATTTTTTCGTGGTGGCTTTTAAAGCAACTTTGCACAATCAAACGGCATTGCTCTTGGTTGATATCGGCTAAGTTAGGTTCCACCAATAACGCCAGCAGCGGATCGCGAATTGTATTTTGCTTAAATTGCTGACTGTAATCTTCCAGCTGATCTAGCAAAATCGGTACAAAGTTAAATGAAACGCGTGCTTTTGGGTTTTCTTCCAAATGAAACGCCATGTCACTGTAGTCTTTCATGGCGTGCAGATAAGTCCATGGCAACACGTATTCATTAGTGACCATGTCACGGTAATCTGGCTGATGCATATGCCAGTAAAGATTAAGATATAACTTAGGACAGCTAGGCTTCACTTGTACGTACTACCTTAATAATTAACATTAATAATATTATAACGACTAATGTTACGGGACTAGATAGCGATATTTGAACAAATTAATGCAATACTAAATAACTCTATACAAGTCTTGGCCCAACATATCTGGTGTCACCAGTGTAATGCCATTTTCTGATACATAAAAACGCTTAGCGTCCAATGCCAAATCCACACCAATTTTCATGCCTTCCGGAATATTGCAGCCTCGGTCTATCACCACATTTTTGAGTATTACATGCCTATTCACCGTGACTTTTGGCAAAATGACTGCGCCTTCAATTTGACAATAACTATGCACACGCACATCTGAGAACAACACAGAATCATCGACACTGGAACCACTAATCAAACAGCCGCCAGAGACTAATGAATCCGTTGCACTGCCACGTCTATCATCATTATTGAAAACAAATTTTGCAGGTGGTAACTGCTCTTGGTAAGTCCAAATTGGCCATTCTCTATCATATAGATTAAGCTCAGGGATCACCTTGGTCATCTCCATATTCGCTTCCCAGTAAGCATCAATCGTACCGACATCACGCCAGTAGTAATTACTATCTTTAGCACCCACGCAGCTATCAGTGAACCTATGTGCCTGCACTTTGTATTTTTTGATGAGGTAAGGAATAATATCTGCGCCAAAATCATGGCTAGATTTAGAATCACCTGCATCACGAATCAATTGTTCGTACAAAAACTTAGCGTTGAATATATAAATTCCCATACTTGCGAAAGCTTTAGTTTTGTCACCAGGCATGTGTTTAGGGTTACTTGGTTTTTCTGCGAACTCTATAACACGGTCAGTATCATCCACTGCCAATACACCAAAGCCCTTAGCATCTTCCAAAGGTACATTGATACAAGCGATTGTCATGTCCGCATTGCTTTTAGCATGCGTTGCCAGCATTTGACCGTAATCCATTTTATAGATATGGTCACCAGCCAATATTAAAATATATTCTCCGCCACCTTCGCGCAATAAATCTACGTTCTGATAGACAGCATCAGCCGTACCTTTGTACCACTCTTCTGATATACGTTGCTGTGCAGGAATGATGTTTACATACTCATTAAATTCACCCCGTAAAAAGCCCCAGCCACGCTGAATATGCTGAATCAAGCTTTGTGCTTTGTATTGGGTAGCAACATTAATACGGCGTATGCCAGAGTTAATGCAGTTAGAAAGTGGGAAATCGATAATTCGGAATTTTCCGCCAAATTGCACGGCTGGCTTAGCACGCCAATCGGTGAGACTTTTCAGGCGACTGCCTCGCCCACCCGCTAAAATAATAGCAACAGTATTTTTGGTTAATGTACTAATAAAACGATCTGATTGCTGATCTTGTGACATCATGCCCTCCTAGAGCTTGGCTAAAGTAAATAACTCAATGGGCTTTTTAACAAATGTACCGTTCTGATTAGCTAAATATCGACTAATTTGCATCCGTTTACATTTTGTTACATTATAATCAGCTATGCGCATTACAATCTAGTGAATTAAAGTTAAAAATTTAAAATAATTCATATAAAAATTAAAGCTCCTCTAAGATTACATTTGAATTGCATTTTAAAGATTTTATTTGAGTTTTATTTGGCAAAATTTAAAGAAGAATATCTTGGTAAAATCTAAAGCAACCTCTACATCTACACAACTAGATACTAAAGCAAAATCTAAGGTAACAGCGGACGGACTGCGACTTATTTTAGAAGCACGGCACCATGACCCATTTAGTTTTTTAGGCGTACACACGCTAGATAGTAATGAACATGTGCTCCGTACTTTTTTGCCTCAAGCAAGCAGAGCGTGGGTTAAAATCGGTAGCTTATGGACTGAACTCGAAAAAACGCACACCGATGGTTTGTTTGAATACACAAGTAAATCTGCTTTTTTAACACCATGCTTAATTAAAATTGAATCGGGCGATTCTACTTACGAATCCTATGACCCCTATACTTTTGCCTCAAGCATTACGCAAGATGAACTGTATTTATTTGGTGAAGGTCGTTTAAACCTAGCCTATAAGACTTTAGGCGCACAATGTATGTCGCAAGGCGGCATAGAAGGCGTACGTTTTGCTGTATGGGCACCTAACGCAGAGCGCGTCAGTGTCACTGGTAGTTTTAACAACTGGGATGGCCGAATTCACGCTATGCGCGCGCATGGTGCAAGTGGCGTATGGGATATATTCATCCCCCACCTGACAACACATGACACCTATAAATTTGAAATTCGTAATCGCCATACGGGGGGCATATTAGTTAAAACAGACCCCTATGGTTTTGAATTTGAACAACGCCCAGGTACTGCTGCAAAAATAAGTAAAAGCCAACATCAATGGCAAGATGCAGAGTGGTTAGCTACACGTGAAAAACGTAATTGGCTGCACGCTCCCTTCAATTGTTACGAAGTTCACTTAGGTTCATGGCAACGCAATGAAAAAGGCCACTTTTTAACCTATCGAGAGTTGGCGACTACACTAGTCCCTTATGTAGCTGAAATGGGTTATACCCATGTGGAATTACTACCAATTTCTGAACATCCGCTCAATGAATCCTGGGGTTATCAAACCACAGGTTATTTTGGGGTAACAAATAGGTTTGGCTCACCAGATGATTTACGCTTTTTGATTGATGCCTTTCATCAAGCTAACGTAGGTGTAATCTTAGACTGGGTACCAGGTCACTTTCCAAAAGATGACTGGGCATTGGCGCGCTTTGATGGCACTGCATTATACGAACATGAAGACCCTCGTTTAGGTGAACACCAAGACTGGGGTACATATATATTCAATTATGGTCGCAATGAAGTACGTAACTTTTTAATCGCAAACGCCTATTTTTGGCTGCAAGAATTTCATATCGACGGCTTACGCGTAGATGCAGTAGCCTCTATGCTTTACCTTGATTACTCACGTAAAGCAGGCGAATGGCTGCCGAACAAGTTTGGTGGGCGCGAGAATCTAGACGTTATCGACTTTTTAAAACAATTAAATGTCATGGTGGGTCAAGACTTTGCAGGCGTGCTGACCATTGCAGAAGAATCTACCGCTTGGCCCATGGTGTCGCGCCCAGTGTATTTAGGCGGTTTAGGTTTTAGCATGAAATGGAATATGGGCTGGATGAACGATACACTAGCCTATATAGAACATGATCCAGTGCATAGACGTTACTATCACGATAGACTTACGTTTGGTCAGCTTTACGCATATTCTGAAAACTTTGTATTACCATTTTCTCATGATGAAGTAGTCCATGGTAAACATTCGCTGCTGGATAAAATGCCAGGTGATGCTTGGCAAAAATTTGCCAATCTGCGCCTGTTAATGACTTATCAGATGACCGCACCAGGTAAAAAACTCAACTTTATGGGCAATGAAATTGGCCAAGGTCGCGAGTGGAATGTGAATAGCAGCCTTGATTGGCATTTACTCAGTGATGCATATGAAGGTCACCAATGGCATCAAGGCATCAAGCAAACTAATATTGACTTAAATAGGCTGTATAAAGAGACTAATGCATTGCATAGCCTTGATTTTGAGGTGCAAGGGTTTGAATGGATAGATTGCAATGACACGGATCAATCAATTATCAGCTTTATTAGGCGTGGCACAGACAATAGTTTTGCTATAATAGTGCTAAATTTTACGCCTGTATCACGTAACCAATATCGTATTGGTGTGCCGCAAGCGGGTAGTTACCATGAATGCTTTAACAGCGACGCTGCTTGTTATGGCGGGAGCAATCAAGGCAATGGCGCCGGGTTGCATACAGAAAATGTCACATGGATGAATCACAATCAATCGCTTGTAATTACGCTGCCACCGTTGGCAGGCATAGTTTTAAAATTAGCTTAAACTATAAAACTAGAACAATTTTTACAATTAAAATAACCTAATAAAAGCACTATTATCTAAATGGCTATATTAACAAACCTTCCTGTTTGGCAAACACTTTGCCAACATCAACAAACTATTGCTTCAACACACATGCGCGATTTATTCGCCAATGACCCTAACCGTTTTAATAAATTCAGTCTTAAATTTGATGATTTATTGTTGGATTACTCCAAACATCGTATTAACGATGAAACCTTACCATTACTCATGCAAATGGCGCGCGAAGCTAAAATTGAAAATTGGCGTGACCGCATGTTTTCTGGTGAAAAAATCAACATTACTGAAAACCGTGCAGTGTTGCACACAGCATTACGTAATCGCTCTAACACGCCAGTGATGGTCGATGGCAAAGATGTGATGCCAGAGGTCAATGCCGTGCTTGCACAAATGCGTACGTTTTCTGAAAAAGTGCGTAACGGTAGCTGGTTAGGCTACACCGGAAAGCGCATTACCGACATTGTCAATATCGGTATCGGCGGCTCTGATTTAGGCCCAGTCATGGTATGTGATGCGCTTACGCCCTATGCAAGTCCAGATTTAAAAGTACATTTTGTGTCAAATATTGACGGCGCTCATTTAATGTGCGCACTAAAAGCATGTAATCCTGAAACTACATTGTTTATCGTTGCTTCAAAAACATTTACTACGCAAGAAACGATGACGAATGCAACGTCTGCGCGCACATGGTTTTTAGCAGCAGCAAAAGATGAAACACAAGTGGCTAAACACTTTGTTGCACTTTCAACCAACGCAAAAGCAGTCAAAGAATTTGGTATTGATATTGCCAATATGTTTGCATTTTGGGATTGGGTCGGTGGTCGTTACTCATTATGGTCAGCCATTGGTTTATCAATTGCTTTATACGTTGGCATGGACAATTTTGAAGCCTTGCTAGACGGTGCGCACGAAATGGATAACCACTTCAGAACTGCACCGCTAGAACAAAACATGCCTGTGATTATGGCGTTAATTGGCGTTTGGTATAACAATTTTTTCCATGTAGATACGCAAGCTATACTCCCTTACGACCAAGGCATGTCGCGTTTCCCAGCTTATTTACAACAAGCCGATATGGAAAGCAATGGTAAGTTTATCTGTCGTGATGGTAGCCGAGTGCAATATAAAACAGGCCCAGTTATTTGGGGTGAGCCTGGCACCAATGGCCAGCATGCTTTCTATCAACTGATACATCAAGGTACGCAAATAGTGCCAGCCGACTTTTTAATGCCTGTGCATAGTCATTATGCTATTGGCAAGCATGGCTACGCGCATCACAAAATTTTGCTCGCTAATTTCTTAGCGCAAACACAATCGTTAATGCTGGGTAAAACTCAAGAAGAAGCGCGCACTGAGTTAGAGCAACAAGGTTTATCAGGTGAATCACTTGAAAAGTTATTACCGCATAAAGTGTTTGAAGGTAACCGCCCTACTACCTCCATCATGTTTAATAAACTCACGCCAAATACGCTAGGCAAACTTATCGCGTTATATGAACATAAAATATTCGTGCAAGGCATCATGTGGGACATCAACAGCTATGACCAATGGGGTGTTGAATACGGCAAGCAAATCGCTCAACAAATTTTGCCACAACTCACCAATGCTGAAGTCATCACTAACTATGACAGTTCAACTAATGGGTTAATTAACTATACGAAATCCATTACCTAATCCATTTCATCCACTTTTTAAGGTTCTTTTATGTCGATTAACCGATTGCATGTTTTTTTTACTACAGTTGGTTTATCGATAAGTTTTTCCGCTACTGCCACCAACGGCATTAACTTAATTGGCTTTGGTGCAGAATCAACCCTAATGGGCGGCGCTGATACTGCGGTGGCACGTGACACCAGTGCGCTTAATACAAATCCCGCAGGTTTAGCACAAATCCAAGGGCGTTTATTCGATGGATTTGGATCTTTACTACGTACGACTGACCTCTCGCATGAAGATGCGCTAAACGATCAACATGCAGATAACCGTTATACATTATTAGCAGGCGGCGGTTATGCGCAGTCAATAGAAAATACGTCTTGTGCAGCCGGTGTAGGATTTTTTACGCAGGGCGGTGCGGGCGCAGTATTTAAGCATATCAACACTGTGTTTGGCACTAATGATGAAATGTCTTCGCTATTCGGCATTGCCAAAATCACTCCAGGTTTTGGCTGCCAAGTCACGGATAAACTGTCACTAGGCGCATCTGTTAGTTTAGTGTATGCCAGCATTGAACAGAAATTTTTTTACGACACCTCAAATGCTGTTTTTTCAGGATTCAAAAATGAGGGCGCAAGCGCCGTGCGTTTTGGCCTAAAGCTAGGCGCACAATATAAGCTAAATGATGCATGGACGGTAGGTGCAAGCTACACCGAAAAAACTGAACTCCCATTAACTGGTGGCACTGCAAAATTTAACTACTCAGGTGCAGGCCTAGGTTTAGGTATCGTTAAATACAACAACCTCAGCATTAAAGGCTTTGCGTTGCCACGTGAATTTGCGATTGGTGCAGCATTTAAACCGAACCAAGACTGGCTGCTTTCTGCAAAAATCAATTGGATTAATTGGGCAGATGCAATCAACGATGTAACTACCTCAGCTACTGATACAAACAATGTACTAGCGCCACAGGCGGTTGTCATAGTCAGTCCGCAAAACTGGCATAACCAAATAGTCTATGCACTAGGTGCGGCTTACGCCTATGATGATTTAACCACCTTATACGCTGGTTATAATCATGGCAAAAATCCAATGCCAGAAAAAAACTCTAACCCACTCCTCGCTGCAATGTTAGAAGATCATATTACATTAGGTTTCTCACGCAAATTGAATGACACTTGGAAACTCACCAGCGGTATTGAATATTTATTGCCAGCCAAAGTCACTTACGACAGCCAACTATTTGGTAACGATGCAGAAGTGCGCAATGAAGGCGTATTCTTTAACTTTATGTTGAGTAAACGCTGGTAACCGTTAAGCGATAAGTAACTCCTTAACATTAATGATGACGATAAAAAAAGCCTCTCAAATTTGAGAGGCTTTTGCTGAAAATTATTGGCTAATCCTGAATTACTTCAGCTTATTGCATCAACCCTGATTTTCATTTTGCAATAAATTAGTATTAAATCCGAATACTTTACCTGCCCAGATAAAAATCACCCATGCCAGAATCCCAAATGGCAGGTATCCAAAATACCCCAGCAAAGGCATTTCTGCAAAGATGTGAATCACATTCACATACGGAATATCATATAACCAATAATTTGGATTAGTAATAGGGTTTGCAGGATGTGCACTCCCGTAATTCCAAACTTCCCAAAAAAACCCATTGATTAGCGTACTTATTGCCATCAATAACATCGGGCTCCAATTACCATTAGCGAGTGCAGTAAAGGGTGTCCAAACCTTTAGTGAAATTAACAACCCCGCAAAACCTAGTAGCGTACCTACCCACATCACCCAAAACAGTGGATAAGGGAAAAACACCATCGCTACTATCAAGATAAAACTTAAATACAACAATGGCTTACCTGGAAGGTTTAATTTTGGGCCTTGAGCATAGCGCGCCACAAACTTAGGAAAACAATTTAATAGCGTATACCATTCAAAAATAGCAGGCCATACCGTGGTGTATGCAACGATGTATAGCCAAACAATCGTAGTGTGGCTAAGCTCTGGCATCGTGCTATTTGGATAATACCAATTGCCCAGTGCGAAATAATCAAAATATTCAAAGAAAAACCATCCACCTAACGATACTATCGCGCTGATAAGCAAGGTTTTAGGTCGGTTTGCAAACAAGGAATAACCGCCAGAAAAACGATAACTTAGACCGTCAAGCGTAAAAATAAAGCCCCACCATAACGGTGTGAAAGCGTAATAGACTAAGCTTCCGAACATAGTTTCACGCGTCCACATTAACCACAAAAAAAACAATGTAGTAGCGAGCCCTAACCAAAACCAAATAGGCAAAGCTTTGCTGAGTGGCTTAGGCTGGGGTTTAACTTGTTTAAAGCCAAACCATTGTGGGAAAATTAAAAAAACGATGAATGCTAACTCAACAATCGCCAGTAGGATGAAGATAGTTAGATTAAACCCAGGCGGCTCTGCAACAAAAATAGGTGGGAAAATTCCGAACTCTGGTGGTAAGTGTGTTTGCGGATAAGCAAACCAAGCTGCAATTAATGGCAATACCGCCATGACGATGATCGGTACAACCAGTGCTAATCGTGATAATTTAATAGACATTTTCACCTTCTCTTTATTTTTATAAAAAATGTGTTTAGAAACTTGATATATTGATAACGTTAAGATTTGTATTTTTTAGAGCACCTCATCTGGTTGATTAAATTCAAATTCCTCTTGCAAGTCATCCGCCCTAGCTAATTTACGTAAACGTTTATTTTCATACATACGTTCATCAGCCAAGTGCATAAGACTAGTAATATTTTCTGCTTCATATCCAAACACCGATCCTGCGCTGGCCCCCGCAAACTCAAATCCTGCTAGTCGCATATCGTGCAGCGCTTCACTTAATGCAATTTCGATATTAATTAAATCACCATTGTGACTCAGCACGGCAAACTCATCGCCACCCAAACGATATAACTTTAAATCCTTACCCAAACTTTTTTGATAACACTCACCAAAGCTAGTTAACAATTTATCACCGCGAGAATGCCCATACATATCGTTATAAAACTTCAATCCATCTAAGTCTATAAAAGTTAGGCTTCCGTATAACGGCAAATTAACAACCGCTTTTATTAATGCATAACGGTTAGGTAATCCTGTAAGTGCATCAGAATGCGCTGTTGTCATACTCAGTTCTAACTCTTGTAAAGCCTGATCTTTTTCGCTTTGTAATTGCGAGAATTGAAATGACAATACAAGCGCTAAAAATATCACCTCAATAGAAACACTGATTAAGCCCATGTGCTCAATGTAAAAAGTATATTGGTTATCGATTTTACTGAGGGTAATGGTAATTAAACCCAGAACAAAAAATATGCTAATCGCAATTAAATAGCGCTTTGCAGAGGCATTATTTCTTAAGCTTTCTATAATGGCAGCAACTAATCCATAACATAAAAACATACCAACACCGTAACGTGACAGCTCTAGCGCCCAGTTTGGAAAAACAATTGCCAAACCTACAAATAAGCACATCAAACAAAATATAGAGACACCTGCCCAATACAGGCGTTTTTTTGTTTCAACCTTAATCTCAAGTAAGGCCATGACAAAAACTACATAAGCAATATTTGAGAACAAAATCGGCACAGTGGCCCAGTACAACGAATGGACTGCAAATACATCGGCTAATACCAGTAAAGTGGCACTGTTAAATAAAAAGTTACCTAAAATAAAACTTGCATACATGCCTTCTGCGAGACGATTACGAAGAGAAGCAAGCACTGCATAGTAGATTCCTAGGCCGAAAAACACACCGAGACAAATGAGTGTGAGGGTATTACCGTATTTAATTGCTTGCTGGTAGTGTAGACGGTCATCAATATAAGGTTCTGGAATCGCCAAAAAGCTAGTGGAGATTACTTCGGTAATGAGCTTGTACTCCCCTTTCTTAAGGCTAAGTTCTCGGCCATGCCTCAAAAAAAATGGATTGAGAGTAACATTTTCGATACCACCATCCAAGCTGGCAATCAGTTGATTTTGAGGGCTGTAAATGCGATGTCGGAATTGTGCAATGGTGCTGGTATTTTTAAAATCTACGATGAATTCGCCTGTTTTAGAAATCTCAAAATTAGAAAAATAAACAAAATGCCCGCCTGTTTTAGTAATTTTATCAACGGGTTGTAAGTTTTTTTCTTGTAATGGATTATCCAGAAAAACTTTTTCTATGCCGGATTCTGCATATGGTTGCACTGAATACCAAGTGCCTTTAAGACCTTGTGGAGAGGCCTCGACAACGTTTGCGGTTAAACACAATACAAAAAAAATCAAAATGAATTTGATTGATTGTAACAAGCTAAATTTGTTAGATGTATTGTTCAATTTTTTGTTTAGGCAACAAATCCAAACCACTATAAATGAAATTATGAACCTTGCATAGCAAGCTAGTTATATCTGAGGTAGGATAGATACATTAACATTTTAATAACATCTTGCTATAAAGTCACGTCTATGAAAAATATGAATAAATACAACGTTAACCCTAAAAAGTTTAACCTGACAGATTATAAAACTGACGACAAAAGTGAGCGCTCTGAAAGTAAAGAACAAGATTCCTATGAGTTGCAAAAACTAGCCATAGAAATCAACGGACTACAGGATATTTTGCAAGCTGAAAGCAAACGCAAAGTATTATTAGTTTTACAAGGCATGGACGCAAGCGGCAAAGATGGCACAGTGCGCCATGTATTCAGCGAATGTGACCCGCTTGGTATACGCTTGGCAAGTTTTAAAGCGCCAAGTCAAGATGAATTGGCACACGATTACCTATGGCGTGTACACCAGCAGGTCCCAAAAGCTGGTGAATTGGTAATTTTCAATCGCAGCCATTATGAAGATGTGCTCATTGTAAAAGTGCATGACTGGATTGATGAAGCTGAATGTAAGCGACGCTATACACAAATTAATGATTTTGAACGCCAGCTAACTGAAACAGGCACCACCATTATTAAGTGTTTTTTGTACATATCGAAAGAAGAACAGAAATCACGTATGCAGGAACGTTTGAACGACCCAACTAAAATTTGGAAATTCAATCCTAATGACTTAAAAGAACGAGCATTGTGGCCACAATACATGCAAGCCTATGAGCAGGCCATGAAGGCTACCTCAACCGACCAAGCACCTTGGTATATTGTACCTGCGGACTCTAAAACTAATCGTAATCTACTGATTTCCAGACTATTACTTAACACCCTTAAAAAGTTAAAATTAAAGTATCCGCCCGCGCCAACAGAATATGCATCTATCGTTATAGATGATTAGTGTTATTAAAAAATAACACTAATCATGAGTTAACGTAGCTTTACCTCACCTGCGTTAATTAATTGTTTAGATAAAACTTCACCCAACGCTTCACTAGTAGTTGCACCAATACGTTTTGCAATACGGCTGGCAAAGTCATCTTGATAGGTAAAGTCTACAATTTCTTCTTGTTTAATCACTTCACGCGCAACATAGTCTGCACTACCGATTGCATCTGCTAGACCGATTTTGATACTTTGCTCACCGCTCCAAAACAAACCGCTAAATGTTTCCGAGTTTTCTTTTAAACGTGAGCCACGACCATCACGAACAACAGTTTTAAATTGCTCATGAATTTCATTGAGCATATTTTGTGCTAATGCCTCATGTTTAGGGTTAAGTGGTGAGAATGGGTCTAACATTGCCTTGTTCTCACCTGCCGTCATCAATCGGCGCTCCACCCCAACTTTTTTCATCACTTCTGTAAAACCATAACCATCCATTAATACGCCAATAGAACCGACGATACTCGCTTTATCTACATAAATTTTGTCTGTAGCTGCAGCAATATAATAGCCACCTGAAGCACAGATATCTTCCACTACTGCATAAACAGGAATCTTAGGATGTAGTATTTTTTGACGCTTGATTTCATCATTGATCATACCCGCTTGCACTGGACTGCCGCCCGGACTGTTAATGCGAAGAATAATGCCCTTGGTACCTTTGTCGTCATAAGCATCGTGCAGGCTGCCCATTACCGCATCTGCATTCACATCCCCACCCGCTTCAATCACACCGGTAATATCAATAAGCGCAGTGTGTGCATTAGAGATTTTCTTACCTTCGCCAAGCCAACCAAGCGCATAAAACAATATGATAAATAGGTAAACAAACATAAGCGATTTAAAAAAAACGCTCCAACGACGTGATTTTTTTTGCTCACTTAACGCAGAAGTCGCAAGTTTTTCTATTGCATCGCGTTGCCAAGCTGTATCTTGTGTTGCTGGTTCTTGCTGACTACCTTCAGACATAATGTATGCTTTCTAAAAATTAGTTCAAAAAAATGATTAACTTCAAATATTAAGACTCGGCGTTACTTTAAAGCAGATTATTACTTAAGAGATAGTGTATTGATAACAATTTGCTGATTTTGTTCAGTTACAGCTATCGGTTTCAAGCTTTTACCCTTGCATGGACCCATCACACAAAAGCCCGTATCAGGCTGGTAATGTGCACCATGCGTAGCACAAATCAAATAATCTTTTTGCACAGTAAAAAAATCACCTTCGTTCCAATCTAATTCTACTGGTACATGTGCGCATTGATTGATGTAAGCATAAGGTTTTCCATTAAACCGCACAACAAAACCTGTAGCGTGCTCACCTAAAGACGGCAACGCAAAGCGCAAACCTTGCGCTTCATTTTGCAAATCTTCACTTTGGAAAATAATGATATCTTGAGGTTTATTCATATTTCGTAATATCTGTCGCAAATAAACTAAGCATGTTCAAGCAACCATTTACCTAAGTTATCAAAATCATGAAACTGCTGGATTGGATTTAAATGCTGCCAATGTTCGGCCGGCTGTGCGCCATAAGACACACCCAACGAACTTACACCAGCGTTTCCTGCCATTTGTAAATCGTAACTGGTATCACCAATCATCAATGTACGGCCTGGCAAAGTGACTAGAATATCCATTAATTCATCCAGCATTTGCGGATGAGGTTTTGAAAAACACTCATCTACAGTACGAGTCGCATGAAAATACTTGGTTAAACCACTACGCTCTAACGCTAAATTAAGACCACGCCGACCTTTACCCGTTGCCACAGCTAACTTATAACCGCGTTTATTTAATTCAATGATCGTATCTGCCGCACCTTCGAATAAAGGAATCTCACTTTCACCTGCGTAATAGTGTATGCGATATTGCTTTGCAAGTGCCTGCGCTTGCTCTACAGGAATATCGCCATATAAAGCTTCAATAGATTCACGTAAGCCCAGACCGATAATGCTACTCGCTTTTTGTGCAGTAAGTGCAGGCAACCCAACTTCTTCAGCAGCTTTAAGTAATGCTTTGGTAATCATACCTGTGGAGTCTGCTAACGTACCATCCCAATCCCACACAATTAAATCAAACTGCTTAGCCATTATTCACCATCTCTTTATTCACAGCCTCTTTCTCAAGCTTTTGTAAAAATTTATTTAATTCCGTTGGCATTGGTGCGACCAATTCAAGCTTATCCTGCGTTAAAGGATGACGAATTTTCGTGACAGAAGAATGTAAAAACATGCGTTTTAAGCCATGCTTTAACAAAATTTTATTTTTGGCAAAATCACCATATTTGTCATCACCCACAATATTAAAGCCCAAGTGCGCCAACTGTACACGCAGCTGATGCGTACGGCCCGTAACCAACTGTGCTTCAAGCAGACTGAACTTGCCCAAAACTGGATGGTTAAAATTCTTCATTAACCTAAACATTGTTTCTGAAGACTGGCGTTCATTGTATTTATCTTTAGAGATATCCGTCACCACGTTCACGCGACGCTCACCATTTGGTAATAAGTATTTCTGTAAATCTAGCACCACGCGTTTTTTTTGTTCTAGCCACTCGCCCTGTACTAACATCACATAACGTTTATCGGTTTGATTATTACGAATCGCCTCATGCAGTGCCACCAGTGCACTTCTTTTCTTAGCGAGCATCAATACACCGGAGGTTTCTCGGTCTAGACGATGTACCAATTCTAAAAACTTAGCTTTTGGGCGTTCTAACCGTAACTGCTCAATCACACCACGACTAATACCACTGCCACCATGCACTGCAAAACCTGCTGGTTTATCAATCACCAACATGGCATCGTCTTCAAAAATAATCGTGTTTTCAAACTTTGAAGTTTGCGGCGTCGCCTGTTCTGATTTTTCTACTATGGTTGAACGTGTCGGTGGAATTCTAACCACATCCCCGATGCTGAGACGAAAGTCTGCATCAATGCGCTTTTTATTAACACGCACTTCCCCACTGCGCAAAATGCGATACACATGACTTTTGGGGACACCTTTTAAGGTTTTGGTAAGGAAGTTATCAACGCGCTGACCTTCGCTTGCTTCATCTACCGTTAAAAATGCTGCGGCTAGTTCACTCACGGCTGATATTTTATTTTGATCTTGTGTTGTAATGTTGTTCATGCTTTGCTTAAATGATTGATGTAGCTTATACTTTAACTATTCTTAATAAGTTAACAATGTAAATTGTTGATAAGAATACACTTAATACGAAACTAAATATTGTAGATTTACAACTGCAAGTGCCATATAAATATATCGCACTAATTTAGTTAAAATGTTTTAAGCGTAATTTAAAGTGACAACAAATACTTGGTTAATACCGTTCGCCTCATTATAAAGTAACGGTAAGTAAAATTAGCGCTTAAGCCGCCGCAGACAAATAAAGATAAAGCGCGACTTAAAGTGATAGTCAAATTTGGCTTACTGCCTTAAAACGGTGTATTCGCAAATTAGGATTTACTGAAGATAGAATTTTAACGAATTTATGCTAAAACAGGCATAAATTTAATAATTAGTTTGCTATAACGATTAATTAATCGTTTTCAGCTTGAGTTTATCAGCTGATACGATTTAATGACTAGATTTAAACTGGCGAAGTTCCAATAACCGCACAGTTAATCTCTAATAGATGCGCTTATCCGCATTAGGTCATAATTGACCGTCTTTAATAAAGTATCGTTAAAATAGCACACCTATGTGCAGACTTTATAGAAGTCGCGCCTCTAGCTCTTTAGTGACAATCCAGCCAATTTTTGGCGCTATCATTTTAATATTCTCACTTTAAAAAAATTTAACCGATGCTTTTTATTTGCATCGCGTCTGTTCCGCCTTATATAGCGCAGGAGCAATTTATGAAACGCATGTTATTTAATGCAACGCAGTCTGAAGAATTACGCGTTGCTATTGTAGATGGTCAAAAACTCATCGATTTAGATATTGAACACGCTGGCAAAGAACAACGTAAAAGCAATATATATAAAGGTGTTATCACCCGTATTGAACCTTCATTAGAAGCCGCCTTTGTCGATTACGGCATGGATAGGCATGGTTTTCTACCATTTAAAGAAGTGGCACGCAGCTACTATAAAGAAGGCGCAGATGGTCGCGCCCGCATTCAAGATGCGTTAAAAGAAGGTCAGGAATTAATCGTTCAAGTAGATAAAGACGAGCGCGGCAATAAAGGCGCGGCATTGACTACGTTTATCTCATTGGCTGGTCGTTATTTAGTATTGATGCCGAATAATCCACGTGGTGGTGGCGTATCACGCCGTATTGAAGGTGAAGATCGTGACGAATTGCGCGATGTATTAGCCCAGCTTGAAGTCCCTAAAGGCATGAGCATCATCGCCCGTACTGCAGGTATTGGTCGCAATGCTGAAGAGTTGCAGTGGGATCTAAACTATCTTACCCAATTATGGACCGCCATTGATGGTGCATCAGCCATGCAAGCAGGCGCATATTTAATCTACCAAGAAGGTAGCTTAGTCATTCGGGCGATTCGAGATTACTTTAGCTCTGATATCGGTGAGATTTTAATCGACACGCCTGATATTCATGAACAAGCCGTGCAGTTTATGAACCATGTCATGCCTGGCAATGTATCACGCGTTAAATTGTATCAGGATGAAATTCCACTGTTCACACGCTTTCAAATTGAGCACCAAATTGAATCTGCATTTTCACGTGAAGTGCGCTTACCTTCTGGCGGCGCGATTGTCATTGACCATACTGAAGCATTAGTATCGGTTGACGTTAACTCGGGTCGTGCAACACGTGGCAGCGATATTGAACACACTGCATTTAACACCAACCTAGAAGCTGCTGAAGAAGTGGCACGCCAATTACGTTTACGTGATTTAGGCGGCTTGGTCGTGATTGACTTTATTGACATGGAAAGCCAACGCAATCAACGTGAAGTTGAAAATGCTTTACGTGACGCACTGCACGCAGACCGCGCCCGTGTACAAACAGGCAAAATCTCTCGCTTTGGTTTGCTCGAATTATCTCGCCAACGCTTACGCCCTAGCTTAGGTGAAACGAATCATATCCCTTGCCCGCGCTGTAGCGGCACTGGTCATATTCGCGGTATTGAATCTACTGCATTACACATTCTTCGCATTACGCAAGAAGATGCGATGAAAGATAACAGTGCAATCATTCAAGTACAGTTACCAGTTGAAGTTGCAACGTTCTTACTCAATGAAAAACGCGCTGATATTCACAAAATTGAACAGCGTATGGGCGTTGAGGTGGTATTGATTCCTAACATCCATCTTGAAACACCTAACTACAACATCGTGCGCGTTAAACATGATGACGTGACTGATGAAACTAGCCGTGCGAGTTACAAATTAGTAGAACTGCCAGCTGAAACGACTTACATTCCAAACGCAGAAGATGTGGCAAAAGCAGTAAGACCTATCGCGGCAGTAAAGGGCATTACGCCTTCTGCGCCTGCGCCGATTGTGATTGAAACGGCTAAAGCCAATACTGCTACTAAATCCGATACCCCTAAAGTGTCATTATTTGCACGTATCAAAAACTTCTTTAGCTCTTCTGCAGTTGAAACAGAACCATCAAAAACTGAAGCTGAAAAAGCGGATGAAGCGCGCAGGGATAATAACCGTAACAATCGTAACCGTAATAATCGTAACCGTAATGAACGCAACCGTAGTGGTGGCGAGCGTACGGATAAAGATATCAATCAAAACCGCCCTGCAAGAAACAACGAGGTTAAAGCTCAAAATAAGGGTCAAGAGCCACGTACTGCAGAAAATAAACCGCAGGAACAGCGTCAACAAAAATCACAACAACCTAGAAATGAGCAAACACCTCGCCCCAGCAATCTACCAGTAAATGCTGCTCAAGAAACTCCTGCAATTGATGTTGTTGGAGAACCACGTACCGAGCGCAGTGGTGGTCGTCGTAACCGCAATAATCGTCGTGGCCGCCGTGACCGTGATGAAAGCGTTTCTACAGAGACTAATCGTCCATTTGTGCCAAATGATGAAATCAATGCAGGTCAAGCTAGCCAAAGTGCTGAACCAGTAGTAGTCACCCCGATTGCTGCTGAAAAAGCTGTAACTGAACTAGCGCAGGCAGTAACAACCAATCCAGAAGCTGTTGTCACCTCTGCGAAAAGCACTGAAGTAGTTGCCAATAGTGAAGTTACGTTAAACGAAGCGCCGACTAAAGCTAAAGTTGAGAACAAGAAAGCTAGGGCGCCTAAAGTACCAGCGCCTAACTTAGCTGAGGTAATTGCGGCAAACAAGATTGCAGCTACAGATACACCACCTGCTGTAGCTAGCGATGCACCTGCAACTAAGGCTGATAGCAAGCGCACTGCTCGTCCACGTAAACCTAAAACTGAAGCCAAGCCTGTTGATTTAGCTTCAGTAGGCTTGCAATTAGTTGAAACAAAAGCAGATGCGCCAAACGTGACTGTGCCGGTTGAAACGCCAAAACCAAATACACCGCGTAAAGCGGCGGCTTGGCAGCAAAAAACCAAGGTAGATACTAATGCAGAGCCTTTGGTGATGGTAGAAACACAAAATAAGTAACTGCATCGCAACTCATCTTGGCATAAGTTAATTTATTATGTATGTGTGAAATAAAAAAGCCCTGATTTAGTCAGGGCTTTTTTATTTGAACTTTTATACTAAAAAACTATATCCAAGCAGAAACCGATTCTCAACTACCAATTAAATTAACCACGCAAGTATGCACCACCACATAACCTATTACCGCCATTAGCAAAGCGCCGAATACATGACTAGAGGTATGAACAGCAGCCCAAACGTATTCTTGCTTTTGCAATAAAAATAAACTTTCACCAGTAAATGCGGAGAATGTAGTCAAACCGCCCAAAAAGCCTGTCGTAATGAATAAACGCAAATTAGGATGCTCTAAAGTACCAATACCAATCAAACCTAGTACTGCGCCCATTATTAAGCCACCACTCATATTCGCAATTAACGTTCCTAGAGGTAAATTAGGCAGTATAGTGTTGAACAAGATACCCAGCCCCCATCTTACCCAGGCACCTAAGGCAGCGCCTGCACCAACAGCCAATACACCCATTAAGTTAATCATATTATTCATATTATATTTTTCGAGTCGACGTTATTCTTAAATTACTACAAAAAGCATACTAAAACTCAACTGACCATATTCGTATAGTAGAATTATTATAATAGAGTTCATCGCTAATTTTGAATCTCCTCAACCTAGTAGCCATATAACCCAGCAATTATAATTTTAGCTAGAAAGTGATGCCCTTGAACTTAATACCTGCCATGAAAGTATTTTTTGCATGAAAGTACTATTTGTAAGCTCAGAAGTTTTCCCACTCATTAAAACAGGTGGCTTGGCCGACGTAAGCGGCTCACTGCCTTCAGCCCTACAACACTTAGAAGTAGACATTCGCATTTTAATGCCAGGCTACCCCGCGGTACTAAATCAGCTTAAAGACTTAGAAATTATAGCTACAGTGCACAATATTCCTGTAATTGGTTATACAGATATTTTGATGGGAACGATTTCAGAAACCCAAATTAAAGTGATGGTTATTAAATCGGCCAGTCTTTACGAACGAGATGGTGGTCCATATGCGGATACAAATGGCCAAGAATGGCCAGATAATGCCTTACGCTTTGGTGTTTTATCAAAAGTAGCTGCTATCCTAGCGGGTACGCAATCTCCATTAACTGAATGGCAACCTGATATTGTGCATTGTAATGATTGGCAAACGGGCTTAACGCCTGCCTACATGAAGTTACTTGAGAAAACAGAAGCTAAATCAATTATCAGCTTACATAATATGGCTTTTCAAGGATGTTTTCCGGCTGAATGGGTCACAATTTTAGGCTTACCTGCTGCAAGCTTTACCATGGAAGGTTTCGAATACTATGGTCAATTGTCTTATCTAAAAGCAGGAATCTATTATGCGGATGAAATCAGCACCGTAAGCCCCAGCTACGCAAAAGAAATTCAAACGACTGAGTTTGGTTTTGGTTTGGAGGGTTTGCTAAAAACGCGCGGCAACGAAATTAAAGGGATTTTGAACGGAATTGAAACCGAAGAATGGAATCCCGAGACTGACCCACACCTAGTCAAAACTTATAGCGCTACTAAAATTGCAGGGAAAAAACAGGTTAAACAAGCGTTACAAAAAAAATTAGGGCTACATCTTGATGCAAATGCACCATTACTGGGCGTAGTAAGTCGCCTTACACATCAAAAAGGCTTGGATATGTTGCTGCCTAATATGCAATATTTATTGGATTCAGGATGCCAATTAGCCCTGTTGGGAAATGGTGAAACTGCCCTAGAAGCTGCATTTGAGGCTATCGCCACTCAAAATCCCGGCCGCGTGAGTGTTACTATTGGCTACAATGAACCGCTCTCGCATCAAGTAATGGCAGGCTGCGACATGTTCATCATGCCCTCTCGTTTCGAACCTTGTGGATTGAACCAGTTATATGGTTTAGCATATGGCACGCCACCAATCGTTAACGCTACCGGCGGACTTGCTGACTCAGTCATTGATAGTAACGAAACAAATATTAAAGCCAAAAAAGCTAACGGCTTTGTGATGGAGGAAACGAGTGCAGAAGCGCTTTTAGCCTGTATTACACGTGCCTTAGACCTATTTGAAAATAATGCTAAAACATGGCGGAAAATACAAAAAAATGGCATGTCACAAAATTTAAGTTGGGATAAAAGTGCGATGGAATACCTGAACTTATACCTTGAGTTATATGAAGGAAAAGATAAAACTTAGGGGGAAATCAACCTTTAGTTGAGGCTATCACTAAAACTCAAAATTGCAGTTAAATTAGAATTAGAAACTTGGCATGGTAAATGCTTTTATATAATTAAGCTTCTCCAAAGCCAGTTTCTCCTCCCTCTAGGGCGTCTTGTTAGACGCCCTCTTTTTTTGCCTAGATCATCTGTTGGTCACGATTACTTCACAATAAAGTGTTCACGGTAATATTTAAGCTCATCAATAGATTCATATATGTCAGCTAATGCTTCATGCTTACTCGCTTTTTTAAATCCTGAGTAAATTTCCGGTTTCCAGCGACGTGCTAGCTCTTTAAAAACGCTTACATCTAAATTACGGTAATGAAAGTAGCTTTCCAAATCTGGCATATAACGTGCCATAAATCGGCGGTCTTGGCAGATGGAGTTGCCACACATGGGCGATTTACCTGCAGGTACAAACTGTTTTAGGAAAGCAATCATTTGCAAAGTAGCGTCCGCCTCATTTAAAGTAGACGCTTTTACTTTTTCAATCAGACCTGAACGACCATGTGCGCCCTTATTCCAAGCATCCATGCCATCTAGCACTGCATCGCTTTGATGTATCACAAAAACCGGCGACTCACCCAATACATTCAAATCAGCGTCTGTTACGACTGCCGCCAGTTCTAAAATGCGATCAGAGTCAGGTAATAAACCGCTCATTTCCATATCAAGCCAGATTAAATTATTTTGATTAGTGCCATTAGTATTTGTATTAGTAGTAGTTGTCTCGCCTGAAGCTGCCATCATGATTTCCATTATAATTAAGGTTATAAGCAAACTTGGTGAACTAACACCAATAAAATGCTTCACAATGTGAATATTAACTTAATTCAAATTTTTCAAAATAAATAAATTATGGCTTCAACACTTACAATTACCTTTATTACTTTATTAGTTTTAACCACGCTTACTCGGGTTTGGCTTGGTCGGAGACATATTGCCTATGTGTTGAACCACCGCAACAAAGTACCTGACGCATTCAGCGGCAGCATCACCCTAGATGCCCATCAAAAAGCGGCTGACTATTCTGCCGCTAAAACAAGATTAGTGATTGTCGAAGCAGCGACCCAGGCAATTTTGTTGGCTTTACTCACACTGGGCGGTGGATTGCAGCTAATTGATGACATCTGGCGTAACTTGTTACCCAGTCAGGAGATTATTCGCGGAGCACTGGTCATTTGTAGTGCGATGTTAGTGAGCAGCTTGATTGACTTACCGTTTGAATACTATAAGACGTTTGTGGTTGATGAAAAATTTGGCTTTAACAAAATGACACCTGCGATGTTTTTTAGTGACCTCGTCAAACACAGTATTGTAGGAATCGCTCTGGGCGCGCCGATTTTATTCGCTGCATTGTGGCTAATGCAAAGTGCTGGACAATACTGGTGGTTTTATCTATGGGTCGTCTGGAGTCTATTTAATTTATTGATGCTCGCCGTGTACCCTACTTTTATTGCACCTTTTTTCAACAAATTCTCGCCTTTACAAGATGATGCTTTAAAACAACGCATTGAAACATTGCTGACCAAATGTGGGTTTAAATCACAAGGGCTATTTGTAATGGACGGCTCGGCGCGCAGCAGCCATGGCAATGCTTACTTTACAGGCTTTGGTGCATCAAAACGCGTCGTATTTTTTGACACTTTACTGGAAAGATTAAATGCAGACGAAATTGAAGCAGTTTTGGCACACGAGCTAGGTCACTTTAAACATCATCATGTCATTAAACGCATTGCACTGATGTTTTTTGTAAGCTTTTTGGGTTTGGCATTATTAGGCTGGCTGATCAATCAGCCCTGGTTTTACTCAGGTCTTGGCGTGACTCAAGCTAGCAACTACATGGCTTTAGTATTATTTTTGTTAGTATCTCCCGTATTTTTATTTTTAATGCGCCCAATCATGGCGAGCTATTCACGTAAAAATGAATTTGAAGCAGATGACTACGCAGCGAAACATGCAGATGCAAAACGCTTGGTTGAGGCATTGGTTAAGTTATACAGGGATAACGCGTCTACACTCACGCCAGATCCATTACATTCGGCTTTTTATGACTCACATCCGCCAGCAAGTATTAGAATTTCTAAATTAGCGGCGTATACTGGTTAGAAAATTACCCCAGAAATAATCGTTAAGGTTATGTAAATGAAATCACTATTTTTATTGGGTTTATTGCTAATAAGTGTTAATTCATTTGCAGAGCCTTTTGCAAACGCAGATACTAGTGCGGGCAAAGCTTTAGTGGATAAAAATTGTATCAGTTGCCATACAGCAAGCTTTGGCGGTGATGGTTCCTCTATTTACACCCGGGAGTATCGTAAGGTTAAGACGTCAAAAGGCTTATTAGCTCAGGTACGTAACTGCAACACCATGCTTGGTCTCAAATGGTTCGAGGACGAAGAACTCAATGTTGCCGGCTATCTCAATAAAACTTATTATAAATTCACTGAATGATTAGGTACTTTAATTATTAAATCTCCAATTGAAGTACAAAATAAAAACTCATTAGAAAATAAAGCATTGCTGCAAGGAACGGTTGTCGCTGCTTTTGGTAAACGCTTTCAGGTAGAGTTAAGTGATAAGCAACGCATCAGTTGTGTAACGCGCGGTAAAAAGACTGATATTGCCTGCGGTGATCAGGTGAATATAAAACTCACCGATAAACGTGAAGGTGTAGTGGAAAATATCTTGCCACGTAAAACTTTACTCTACCGTAGTAATGCATTTAAAAGCAAAATGCTAGCTGCAAATGTCACACAGATTATTATCGTATTAGCCACACAGCCTAGTTTTTATGAGGCCTTACTCAATCGCTGTTTAATCGCTGCTGAAGCCGCTAATATCAAAGCACTCATCGTGTTAAACAAATGCGACTTGGCTGATAACGATGATGCCAAACGTAAGCTAGCGCTATACACATCACTAGGTTATCAAGTACTTGCGTTGTCAGCTAAAGAAGATATCTCTACCATTAGACCTTACCTGCAAGGCGAAGCAAGCATTTTAGTGGGTCAATCTGGCATGGGTAAATCGACTATTATCAATGCACTCTTGCCAAATGAGTCTGTGCGTACTCGAGAAGTAAGCCAAGTACTAGATAGCGGCAAACATACCACCACTGCAGCACATTTATATCACCTTGATGACAACAGCCAGCTGATTGACTCTCCGGGTTTACAGGAGTTTGGTTTACATCACTTGAGTACTGACGAGCTTGAACATGCTTTTATAGAATTCAGGCCATTTTTGGGTAAATGTAGATTTAATAATTGCAAACATTTACAGGAACCAGACTGCGCCATTACGCAAGCAGTGGTTTCCAATAAAGTAAGTGCTGAGAGATTTTCCATTTACAAAATGTTACGCACTGAGATATCGCATTAAATTTCTCAGCTAACAATCTGGTATTATTTAATTAATTTTTATTAGTAAGCGGGTGTAAAACACCCTTAAAAATAAAAGTGCTGTAATATATCACCCAAATTGATAATTGATGAAAATCTTTCAAATTCATCTAAAGGTTATCCAAAGTGAATGATATACGCCGAGAAAAAATGCAGGTATCGCAATTAGATATTGGCATGTTCGTTAGTGAGCTAGACAGACCTTGGCTGGGCACGCCCTTTATGCTGGAAGGCATATTGATTGAGGATAGTGACCAAATCGCTACCATCGCCAGCTTATGCGAATTTGTGTACGTAGACCGTACCGTTTCGGTAGGTAATTACTTTACCGCCCCCCCTAAGGAGCAAGTTAGCATTAAGCGCGATGGCGCAATCATTCATGTAACTAACTCCTCGAACACCTCTAAAAAATCAGACCTCTCTAAAAAACCACATCAATCTAGCAGCAAACCACTTTCTTTTTTTGATGTTCTAAAAGAAATTAAAGCCAGCAATCAGAATTCACATACTACAAGTGTGAAAAATGGTAATACTGACGGCATTATGTTTAATGTTCAAAGCTCGAATCAAAACAGTGACAACATAACCAACAGTGTGGTCAATTTTGGTAAAGATAATTTTGATGAAAAATCTTCTTTTACCTCTCAAATTAAAACAGATTTATCTAACTTCATCTCAGGCCTCCCTGGCTGGCTGGGTAGCCCAAAAAAACTAAAATCCAACATAGACAAAGAAGCATTAAAAGCAGATTTAGCCGATAATGTAATAGCAGATGATGGTTATAGAATTACCATTTTTGAAACGGCGCCGCCTGTTGAAGAAGAAATCGCGCATATTTATCCCGTGTATGAAAAATCACAACTCGCTACGCGAGAGATTTTTGAGGCATTGGCAGAAGATCGGGAAATAAATCTAACTAACGTTACCGAATCAATCACCAATATGGTGGAAAGTATAGAGCGCAACCCAGATGCGCTTATATGGCTGTCTAAGCTTAAACAAACAGACAACCATGCTTACAATCACGCCCTGAATGTTTCAATTATGATGATGGCGCTCGCAAATTTTATGGCAATGCCAAAAAAACAAATCAAAGATTTGGGCTTTGCGGGGTTACTGCAAGACATCGGCAAAGCCAAAATACCACCAGAACTTTTACATAAACAGGAAAAAATCACTGCTGAAGAATTCAACGTACTAAAAAAACACGTTGATCATGCACTGACCTTATTAGAAGTGACTGACAATATTTCCGGTACTGTTATTTTGACTATTTCGCAACATCATGAACGAATCGATGGAAGTGGCTATCCATACCAACTGACAGGGAAACAGATTAGTTTAACAGGTCAGATGGCTGGGTTAATTGATACTTACTGCGCACTAACCAGCAATAAAGTGTATGCCAAGGGCGTTTACAATCAATTAGCTTTAGAAAAAATCCATGCCTTGCGTGATACTAAGTTTAATGGCGCTTTGATAGATCAACTAGTGCAATTTTTAGGCATTTACCCTGTAAGCACACTCGTTGAATTAAATTCTGGCGAGGTCGGCGTTGTCATTCAGCAAAATAGTGTCCGTCGAATGCTACCTAGAGTGATGATATTACTTAATCCTGATAAAACTAAGAATGAATATCCGGCTACCGTTGATTTGATTAATGCGCCAAAAAACCCGACTGGTGAGCCATATCAGATTTTGAGAGGATTAGCTCCAGATAGTTATGGTTTAAGCGCAAATAATTTTTATGCTTAGTAGTACTGCTCATTCTAGCGTGCTAAATCCTGAATCATCAAACCTCCAACCACTTGATGACCACTTTGTCATAGATCTACCTCCTAATTTACTACTGCAACTGATGGCTAGCTATCAATTGAAAGCGACCAATGTCACAGGCAACTATGCTTTTAATTTACAGATGTTCAATGAATTAATTCAGGAACCTCCATTTAATGATAAAAAATTCCCTTTAGCTAGATTGCTACCAGTTGCCTGTAGTTTTCCACAACAAATGAATTGGCCACAATTTAACCATCAAATTAATCAACTGCTTCAGGCATGGCTTAATGACTACGAGTCAGGCGCACACTTAGACTCAGCCTTGCTTTTAACTAGATGTTTAACACTTGAGCCTGCTAAGATGAATAGGTCATCAAGCTTAAGACAAGACCCAACGTTAAACGCCAAATTTCAATTTTTGCTAATGCATTTGCTAGCACGAGTAACGAACCAATTTGATCAATACAAATTCACTCATATTCAAAACTTTGATTTAGAAACCGGGCTGCCAAATCAGCAACTCATGTTGAATATTTTGAATAAGCTTTTACAGCTTGATGTTAAAAATCCAGGCTCAGGTACATCACATCTAGGTCTGATATTAGTAAATTTAAATATAAATTTTGGTGAGGAATCTCAGTTAAATACAACATCATCTAGTGTAGTTATGGCTGCGGTACACACTATTAAGCAACAACTGAACGAGAACTCAACTGTATGTCGTGTAGGTCCAATTGAATTAGCCATTATCACTAAAAACGTTCGCTTTCCTGCGCAACTCAATCTAATTACTTCAAAAATTATTCATGCTTTTGAATCTGCATTACCACTAGACAACATCACATTAATAATAAAACCTTACTTTGGTGGTGTGAGCTCATTGAAAACACAACAAAATGGAATTGCAATATATGATTGTGCGAAGTTAGCGCTTCACCATGCAATGGTGAATAATTATGACTCTGAGTTTTATGATCTACACATTACAGAATCATTCTCCAACTCACATCAACTTGATGAAGGTATTATTCATGCATTACAACAAAATGAATTAGAAATTTATTTACAACCCATCATCAGTTTACACAATAAAAAAGCTATTAATCCAACAGTGATGCAAGAAACAAACTCAAAAGTGACTTGCGTCAGTGCTGAAGTATTATTACGTTGGCATAATGAAAGCCTGCAGTCCATCTCTCCACAGAGATTAATCGATACCATCTATAAAAAAGGTTTTGGTAAGGTGTTTATACGTTGGCTAATTAACAACGCTTGCCAGCGTGTTGCCGAACTCAAATCCATTCACCAACGTAATATTGCACTTACCGTTAATTTTAGTGGTACAGATTTATTAGATGCAGATTTGCCCGAGTTACTTGCACAATCAATTGCACTATGGGAAATACCTGCAGAAAATTTAATCATTGAAATTACTGAAAATGATCTTTTAGTAGATGAAGTTAAAGCTGCACTAGTGATCGATAAAATTGTGGCGCTGGGTTGCAAGCTCGCCTTAGATGACTTTGGTACAGGCTATTCCTCTATGACTAGGCTAAGAAGTATGCCAATTGACTTAGTTAAAATTGATCAATCTTTTGTACGCAATATTGCAAATTCAAGTCAAGATAGAGCCATTGTACAATCCGTAGTGAAGCTAGCACACAGTCTAGGTAAAGTAGTTGTAGCAGAAGGTGTAGAAGATGTCACTTGTCTGAATATACTTAAAGAGATGAAATGTGAAAAAATTCAAGGCTACTATTATGCAAAACCCATGCATTTTGATACCTTTATTTCATGGCTAAGCGAATTTGAAAATGAGCAAATTAATTTAAACCAGAACACTTTAATGAGCGATACAAGTAGCTAGTTTAGCCATTAAAAAATCTTATCTATAAGCGTATAATACGTTTTAAATTTAACCTACCTGCTAATAAATAAGCGATTTTCATGCACATTACCACCCGCCTAGAATTTGATGCTGGGCATCGTATTCCTAATCATAAAAGTCAATGTAAGAACTTACATGGGCACCGATACGCTATAGAAATTACACTTTCTGGCGATATTATTACGCAAGAAAATACTTCAGAAACAGGCATGGTCATGGACTTTTCAGACGTCAAAGCAATCGCCAAAAGTACTGTGGTAGACGTCTGGGATCATGCTTTTTTAGTGTACCAGCACGATGCTGAAGTATTAACTTTTTTAAACTCATTACCAAATCACAAAACGGTGATTTTTCCTACGGTACCTACCGCTGAGAACATGGCTGCAGAGGCTTTTAAACTACTTAAAAGCAAATATAAAGATAGTTATGGCAACCATTTAAAGTTAGAAAAAGTACGTTTATATGAAACGCCAAATAGCTGGGCAGATGCCCTTGGGTAAAATTTAAGGTTTTACAGATTGTAGATTGAGTTTTTTCAACTCTGTGACCAAAGCAACATGCCAATGAGGTAATTCAACTGAAAAATCAGTCGCTAACTTACTACAATTCAAACAAGAGTTAGCTGGACGTGCTGCCAGCGTATGATATTCACTTGTAGCAATCGCTTGAATATTAGCAACACTTACTTTTAGGGCAGGCCAGCCCTGCTCTGCCTGCAATTGCTTGTACTCTTCGACAATTGCAGTTGCAAAACCGTGCCAAGAAGTTTGACCTGCATTGACTAAATGATAAACACCACTTAGGTCATGGTTCCATGACTTCAAAATCGATGAGATTGCTTCTGCAATGCTATAACTACTCGTTGGAGCCCCTATTTGGTCAGACACCACTTTTAGCTCATCTCGCTCACGCGCCAATCGTAAAATGGTTTTTAAAAAATTCTTGCCATGGGCACCATAAACCCAAGTAGTCCGAAAAATTAAATGAGGTAACCCTACAGCTCGAATTGCATCTTCACCTGCAAGTTTACTTTTACCGTAAACACACAATGGCTCAGTACTATCATCCTCTAAATATGGACTTGATTTAGCACCGTTGTATACATATTCAGTAGAAAAATGAATCAGTGCTGCACCCACTTTTGCAGCTTCTTCAGCAATTATTTTTGGTGCTGCTGAATTGATTGCATAAGCTAAATCAGGCTCTGTTTCTGCTTTATCCACTGCAGTATAAGCGGCAGGATTTATAATTAAGTCTGGCTTTATAGTTTGAATAACGCGACGTATTTCGTCGTGATTTGATAAATCAAGTTGCCTACGATCTAGACTGAAAACTTTATTATCAGGCGAAGAGTTATAACTTAAAACCTGTTGTAAAGCGTAGCCAACTTGTCCATTTATACCTGTTAATAATATTTTTTTATACATTGAATTTCTATAAATTATTAATTTTGTCTTCAAAAACCTGTGCTTCTGACAAAGCAAGACCCAACTTATCTTTAACTGACAACATTGGCTCAGCGCTTAAAGGCCAATTGATTCCTATTGCAGGGTCGTTCCACCGCACGCAACGCTCATGTGCCGGTGCGTAATAATCCGTTGTTTTGTATAAAAATTCAGTATCGTTTTTCAGCACTAAAAACCCATGTGCAAAACCAGGAGGCACCCATAATTGTCGCTTATTTTCAGCAGATAAAATTACGCCTACCCATTTTCCAAAAGTATTGGATTGTCGTCTTAGATCTACAGCAACATCAAATACTTCGCCTACCGTAACTCTGACCAACTTACCCTGTGGTTGTGCTATTTGATAATGCAGGCCTCGCAATACATTAGCGGCAGATTTAGAATGGTTATCTTGAACAAAGTTAGCTTTAACACCCGTTAATTTTTCAAAAGTTTGTTGATTAAAGCTCTCATAAAAAAAGCCTCTGTCATCACCAAATATCTTAGGCTCAAGTATCAATACTTCGGATATAGCTGTTTGTGTGACTTGCATTAAAATATTTGCTCGTTCAATATTAATTTAAGATATTTACCATAATTATTTTTGATGTATTTATTGGCCAAAACGTCTAAAGCAGCTGCATCAATATAATGCATGCGGTAGGCAATTTCTTCGGGACAAGCGATTTTTAATCCTTGACGCTTCTCTATGGTTTCAATAAATGACGACGCTTCCAGCAACGACTCATGCGTACCAGTATCTAACCAAGCAATACCACGCCCCATCACTTCTACTTGCAAGTCACCACTTGCCAAATACTCTCGATTGACGTCAGTAATTTCCAACTCGCCACGTGGTGAAGGCTTAAGATTAGCAGCAATATCAATCACACGATTATCGTAAAAATACAAACCAGTCACTGCGTACCTAGATTTTGGCACTTTTGGTTTTTCTTCCAAACTAATTGCTTTACCTTGCGCATTAAACTCTACAACGCCATAACGCTCAGGGTCGTGTACAGGATAAGCAAATACCTTAGCGCCACTTGTAAGTTTGGCTGCAACCTGGGTCCTGGTTGCGAGTTCATCGCCATAGAATATATTGTCACCCAGAACCAATGCGCAACTATCATTACCGATAAAGTCTTTACCTATAATAAAAGCTTGTGCAAGCCCGTCAGGTGAAGGCTGTACCGCATACTGAATTGAAATACCCCATTGATTACCATCCCCTAATAACTGCTTGAAGCGCGGCGTATCTTCGGGAGTAGAAATCACCAGTACTTCACGAATGCCCGCTAGCATCAATGTTGTCAGCGGATAATAAATCATCGGCTTATCATAAACAGGTAACAGCTGCTTAGAAACTACTTGCGTTGCAGGATACAACCGAGTACCTGAACCACCTGCTAAAATGATGCCTTTCATGCTAGCTCTTCCCCACGCTCAATATAATGAGTTTCTACCCATTTGCGATAATCTCCACTGGTAACGTTTTTCACCCACTCTTGATTATCTAGATACCATTTCACGGTTTTTTCAATCCCTGATTCAAAGGTCTCTTTAGGCTTCCATCCCAAGGCATCTGCTAACTTTGTTGCGTCAATCGCGTAGCGCTGGTCATGGCCTGGGCGGTCTTCAACATAGGTAATTTGATCAGCATAAGGCTTACCATCTGCACGCGGAGATTTTGCATCCAGCATTCTGCACAATGTTTTCACTACTTCAATATTAGGCTTTTCGTTCCAGCCGCCTACGTTGTAAACTTCACCAACCTGCCCCACTTCTAAAACACGTCTAATCGCAGCACAATGATCTTCTACGTACAACCAATCGCGAATCTGTTGCCCATTGCCATAAATCGGTAGCGGCTTACCAGCTAATGCGTTGTGAATCACTAAGGGAATTAATTTCTCTGGAAAATGATGCGGTCCATAATTGTTTGAGCAATTAGTAGTGAGGGTTGGTAAACCATAAGTGTGGTGATAGGCGCGCACCAAGTGATCTGACGCGGCTTTAGAGGCTGAATACGGGCTGTTAGGTGCATAGGCATGTGTTTCAGTAAAGGCCGCTTCATCTTTACTTAAAGAGCCATAGACTTCATCGGTCGACACATGTAAAAAACGAAAGTTTTGTTTATGCTCAGCGTTTAAACCTGACCAGTAAGCGCGCACGGCTTCTAATAAATGAAATGTCCCCACCACATTCGTCTGAATGAAATCTTCAGGACCATGAATTGAGCGATCTACATGACTCTCAGCGGCAAAATTTACGACTGCACATGGTCGATGTTCTGCAAGTAATGAGGCTAATAAAGTCCGATCCCCGATATCACCATGCACAAAAATATGATCTGGATTGTGCTGAATTTCATTTAAATTTTCTAAATTACCCGCGTAAGTCAACTTATCTAGGTTAATTACCCTACCTAGACCTTGCTTAACCCAAGCCAACACAAAATTGGCACCAATAAAACCAGCGCCTCCTGTCACAATAATGCTTTGGTTCATAATGTTAACTTTCTTGTTGTTTTATCGTTTTAAATATGACTTTAAAACATGATTTTAAATTGATGGGGCTGAGTTTAAATTAATCTTTAGCTTTTGTTTGCTCCAGCTTGCTCCACAAACAATCCCCAGATTTTTCAAGTGAAGCTAAATATACTTTATGTGCTTCACTTTCTACCTCATTCGCTAATTGAACTCTTAATGGATGTTGATCAAGTACGCTACTTTCATTACTTCTTTTCAGCGGCGCATCTAACTCCATCATCAAACTATCTTGGCCGCGCGTCATTGCCATATACACATCGGCTAACAACTCAGCATCTAACAACGCACCATGCAATGTACGCTTAGAATTATTTACACCAAAATGCCGACACAACGCATCTAAATTATTACGCTGACCCGGACGCATTTCTTTAGCTATTTTAAGGGTATCGGTGATTTTTGCAACAACAGTTTCAACTGGTGGCTGTTCGATTAAACCTAACTCAGCATTTAAAAAACCCACATCAAACGGTGCGTTATGCATAATGAGTTCAGCCTCTGCAATAAATGCTATCAGCTCTTTCGCAATATCGGAAAAACGCGGTTTATCCTGTAAAAACTCCAGTGAAATACCATGAATTTCTTGGGCACCTTGATCAATTTCACGGTCAGGATTTAAATAGTAGTGGAAATGATTTTTAGTCAATCTACGATTGACCACCTCCACTGCTGCTATCTCAATCACTCGATGACCTTGCGCGTGATACAAACCAGTAGTTTCAGTATCTAAAAATATTTGTCTCATAGCATTAATGTTAACTAGGTTTCATTGTTGAATTTTACTATTTTAAAAGAAGGTGATTAAAGCTTTTCACCACTTAACAAAGCTGTCACACCCATATTAGCCAACATGTCGGCACGTTCATTGCCGGCATTACCTACGTGACCCTTTACCCAAATCCACTGCACCGTATGTTGCTGAGCCAGTACATCTAGAATTCGCCACAAATCATCATTTTTTACAGGCTTTCTATCTGCAGTCCGCCAATTACGGGCTTTCCAACCAACAATCCATTCTGTAATCCCTTTTTGTACGTACACTGAATCAGTAAATACTTTAACATGGCATGGACGCTTTAAAGCTTCTAATGCACGAATTACTGCAGTTAATTCCATGCG
>JANOHT010000225.1:0-8332 GCA_031406605.1 Methylotenera sp.
GCAACTAACTCAACATCGCCTTTAAAATAGGCAAGCAGCCATTGCAGATAAGCAAGCCCACCCTTGATATTGTCTTCAGCTTTATAAGCATCTTTAACACCAAAACGTTGTGCTGTTTCTGGAATGAGTTGCATCAGACCCTGTGCATTTTTTGGCGAGGTTGCCTGAACGTTGAAGCCTGATTCGACCGCAATAAACGCCATCGCTAGGTTGGTATCTATCATGTAGCGCGGCGCAAGTTTATCTACCAGTTTTAAGATGCGACCTTGGGAATAAAATAGCGCCGCGGTTTTATCAGAAATCGTCTTCTGTTCTATTTCATTTTTTGTTACTGTGATTACAGGCGGCTTAGGCAACATGCAGGTAGGTAGAGCAGATTGTGAAGTTGTGTTAGGCAGTTCAGCTAGTGACTCTATTGCACGTGCATGATTTTGTTCTGCTGCCTTGGTATACAACTGTGCAGCAATGTTTTGGTCTACAGGCACGCCTCGACCATTAGCGTACATCCAACCAAGTGCATATTGAGCATCTGCATCTCCTGCTTGTGCAGCACTACAATACTTTTCTGCCACTTCTGCATAATCTCGAACAGAACCTTGTATCTTTTTGAACTTGAATGCCATCTCAACCAGCATAGCGTTGGGGTTCTTAAACGCTTTTTTAACCTCTTGTGAGTCTACGGCGTTCATGGTTGGTACTGTCGCCGAGTTTTCGGTAGTTTGTGGTGTATTTGTTGATGGTTCAACATCATTTGCCATACTGTTGGCGCACGCTACCAACCCAGCTAGGATCAGTAACGGCTTTATATACAATAGGTTAAGATGGAGTTTCATTTTTTATAATTTTCGCATTCAAGGTTTTTTAAACACATTTAGCAATAGCAATGCCACATAAAAGTACGTGGTAGCGAAAATTCATTGTAGCGATTACGCTATAAGTATCAATGACCCTTTAGGGCTACAAAGTTTTAAATGCGGAGTCAACAGAGGAATGCGAGAACGGATGAAATATCTGAAAACATTGATCTAAGTGCCTACTACTTTTGACTAGCTATTAGGATATAAAGCTAAATTTATATTAGCCCAGCTTGCTTATTTTGTAGTGATTGTAAAATTTTACGCACGGGTGTCGGAATCGCCGCACCAACTGCATCCTCTATGCTCAGCCAAATTTGTCCAGCCTCGCTAACCTTAGATTGGCCAGCGTTAGCACCTAGTTTTACTACATGTAACGGTTGTGGTTGAATATGAAGCTTAAAGTGTGTAAAAGCATGACTTAAGGTGGCAAGAGGCTCATCTGCTTCAGCGAGTATTGCAAAACGGCTCAGCACTATTGCTTCAGTATTATAGTCAGTTGCAACTTCAGGAAAGCTCCATAATCCACCCCAAATACCTGTTGGGGGGCGTTTTTCTAGCATCACTTCATTACCGTGTAGCAATATCAGCATTGTCGTGTGTTTTTCAGGGATTGCTTTGCGAGGTTTGGGCGTTGGTAATTCACTGACTCTATGTTGTATATAAGCCTTGCAGGTATTATTGAGTGGACATACATCGCATTTTGGTTTGCTTCTGGTACATAGTGTCGCGCCCAAATCCATGAGTCCTTGGGTGTAAGCAACCATGCCTTGCTTGGGTAATAAGTCTTCAGCCAGCGTCCATAATTGTTTTTCAACTTTTGGGCTGCTAGGCCAACCTTCAACTAAAAAATGTCTAGCTAAGACACGTTTAACATTGCCATCTAATATGGTTTGTATCTGATTAAATGCAAATGAGGCAATTGCAGCCGCGGTGGAGCGGCCAATGCCAGAGAGTGTTTGAATAGTATCAAAGTCTTGTGGGAATTTCCCATCGTGTTCATCCAAAATGGTTTGAGCCGCATTGTGCAAATTGCGCGCCCGAGAATAATAGCCCAAGCCACTCCAGTGTTGCAGCACTTCTTCTTGAGTGGCGCCCGCGAGCGCTGCGATATCAGGAAACCGTTGCATGAACTTGCTGTAATAGCCGATGACTGCGGTTACCTGTGTTTGCTGCAACATAATTTCTGATACCCATATAGCGTAGGGGTCAGTAGTATTTTGCCAAGGTAAATCATGGCGACCATGTGCTTTTTGCCAAGTAATTAGGCGATTTGCGAAATCACTCATGGAGTAGTTTGAAGGCTGTTAACTCAAGGTGTGGATTATTTGGCATTGTTTAAATGATTTCACTTAGAATAGTAGCGTGTTATGCGTTTAATTAATTTAGGACTTCAAAATGAAATATAGTTTAATCACATTTTTTACAACAGTTGCATTATTAACGGGCTGTATTGTTGTGCCACCAGGACATGACCGCCACGGTCCTGGTAATAGTGAAAATGCACCTGGTCATAATAAACATAACGGCCCTGGCAACAGCGAGAATGCGCCAGGACAAAACAAATAATTGATTAAATATGAGGCTTGCGATTAAAGGTGCTTCACCTAAAAACCAAGCATCTTATTTAGTTTTTTCTTTGCCGCTTCCTTTGCCTGCTCTTCAGCAGATTTAGGCACTTCAGCAGGCGCCGTTTCAGTCGCGCTAGGCGCAGCTGTATCAGGCGCTTTTTTCTTATCCAACAAACCTTTGAGCGCCTCTACTTTATCACCGCCACCAATCAGTTCTTTTACAGCAGTACCTTTTTCGCCTCCTACCTTGTCTAGTAAATTAGACTTTGCCAGTGCTGCACCAATTGCTGTGAAGTCCATCGCATATTTGGGGCTGGAAAATGTTCCCGTAATTTTTACTGGAATAGAAAATCCCGCTAAAGCATCTAAATCAGCACCGCCTTGCCCTTTCAAAGATTTAACTACACTAGGCTTAGCTAGATAATTGATGGTTTCCTTGCCAATATCAATATCGCCACGACTATCACCCTTGGCTAAACGTAACACAGGCGCCTTCATGGCAAGGTCTTCATTATGAGCAATGCCATTTTTAATATCAAAAGAAGCGGTTAGCTCACTAAAGTCAGTTTTTTTGCTTTGGTCAGCACCAATGCTGCTTTTATCTTTAAAAAGGTTAATTTTAGATTTAGCATCACGCAGCGTACCAGCAATATCTACACCTTTAATTGCACCATCTACAAGGTTAATGGCAGCCTTACCAGCAAGTGCTTTTTTAAGTGCACCCACGGTATTGCCTGACGCCGTGACATCAACATTCAGCGCACCCTTGCCGCTTAACATATCATTGTTAATAGCATCAACTAGCAAAGGACCAATCGAAATATTTTTCATGTCTTGCTGAAACGCAATCGTTGGCGTTGCACGGGCATCAACTTTCAGTATACCGCTCATACTGCCTTGATATAAATTAGCAGAAAATGGTGAAACAGTAGCAATGCCATCTGCCGCTTTTAAGCCAATAATGACATTTTGCGTTTTTACGTTCGCTAATTTAAGCCAGCCGATTTTCGCCTCGCCCGAAGCGTTTAACTTTTTTAGCGCACTCAAATCAATCGAAGTGTCGCCAGTGCTTTTAGCAGCAGGACTTTTATTAGCGTCCTGGTCACTTTTTGTGATGTATTTGTCAGCATCTAATTTATCAATATTGACATTAAAACTGTAAATAGGATCGCTAAAGCGGGTAATGCCTAGATTTGCATTAATTTGGCTATCATCCACTTTTGCGGCTAGTGGATTCAAGCTTAATTTTTGACCATCCGCTTTCAAATCAATACGAATATTTGAAGCTTTCGTTTTGCCATATTTCAGGCTGCCGATTCGCAAAGAACCATCCGCATTTAACGCTTTGAGTGCACTTAAATCTAGCGGTTTATCGCTGGTTTTACTTGCTGCTGGGGTGGCGCCAGTATTTGCGGACACGTATCGGTCTACATCTAATTTATCTATATCGATATCAAACGTATATAGCGGTTTAGCGAACTGACTAATTGCTAAGTTGCCTTTAATTTGGCTATCGTCAAGTTTTACGTTGAGGCCAGATAATGTCAACCTTTCACCATCGGCTTTAATACCAACATTGAGGCCAGACAAACGATATTTTTGATAAATTAAATTACCTATTTTAATTTTTCCATCAAGCAACAAATTTTTCAAAGCAGATAAATCTGCGGGCTTTTGATTGGCAGGCGTTTTCTCTGCTGGTTTGCTTTTATCTGCGCTATTGGCACCAAGTAGTTTATTCAAATCCAAGGTGTCTGCATTCAGGTTAAATTTGATATCAGGTTTATTGAAACTCGCTACTGCAACATCACCATTTAACTGCGTTGAGTCAATTTTTAAATCAAATTTACTATTCACCAATTCTTGTTTTGCATCAGTGTGTAAACTCAAATTAAAGTTACCTTTCATACCGCCATTTGGCAATGCTGGATCTTTAATATCCAAGTTACCAACAAGCTTGGGTAAATCAAAAATCAGGCTTTCAAGATTGCCACTAAATGGTGAAGAGAATTTACCATTAATGGTGCGCTTGCCCTGCACGCCTGAAATATCGCCACTGATGCCACTACTTTGCAATGCCTTTGGTGAACCTTTAATATCGGCTAACACTAGATTAGCCTTAAAAGTATCGCTGCCTTTTTCTTGCACCAAACTTACGGTGGCTTGTTTGCTAGTCACTTCATCTTTTAGCGCTTTGAGTTCGGGTGCGCTTAAATCAATAGTAAGTTTTGCATCGCTAAACTGACCAGTAGCCGCTAATTTTAAGCCGTCCACTAAAAATTCTTTGGTTAGTGTTTTGGCGTCAACATTCCCGCTAGCGGTAATATTCACATCTTTACCACCTAGCAAATCACCTTTAATCAAGGCATCTAACCCTTTGGCTACAAAATGCTGGGTTTCTGGGTCAACTAAGAAGTTGCCTTTAATTTTTGCATCTGCGGCAATTGCAGGTTGGTTTGCTGTAATGGTGAAATCCGTTTCTAAGTCGACGGGTTCAGCTAAAGCGATATGGCCAGATTTAAGATTAAATTTTGAAATGCTGTATTTTGCACCAGTACCCTCATCGGAATAGCTAGCAGCCGAATTCGTTACATTTACACCATCAATATCAAACTTAATGGTTTCAGATTCTTCTTCTTTACTGAGTAAATCGTCAAAATTGGTAGTGCCGTCTTTGTATTTAATGATATTTGCACGTACACCATCCACGTAAACGGTATCTACAATTAGTTGTTTTTTGAGTAAAGGTAGCAAAGCGAGCGATACTTTTACGCTTTCAACTGCTGCAAATTCGTTGCTACCTTGATGTTCTGAAAGTGAAACTTTGCCTAAGTCTGCCCCAATTTTTGGCCAAAAAGCGAGCTTAATATCACCGTCCAGCTTCAGTGTCCGCTGTTTTTTAGTCTGTACTAAATCAATAACTTGTTGCTTATAATCATTCGGGTTAAAAGTAGCAGCAACGATTGCTACTACAATTAGCAGAAGTCCGATTAAGCCACCAAGTCCGTAAGCTAAATATTTTAGGTATTTTTTCATGATGATTCTCAATACAGGATATACAAAAATAACAACTATAATTTTAATGCTATCAAGAGATGCAAACGTAATAACCTAGTAAGGTCAGCGTCCTATTTCCAAAAAAAGTGGTTGATGGCTGCCGTACCAAATTTCCACACGATATAAAGTAGTAAGCCATAAAAAATCACGGTTAGCACTAAGCATATCAGAGCGAAAATGGCCATTAAACCATCTTTTTCAATCTCACCCGTACAATAAAACAAAATCGCCAAACTGGGGAATAGATTTTTGAACGGAACGACGCCACCGAGTGGAATTGCCACCAATACGCCTACAGCCATAAAGATAAAACCACCAATTTTCTGACCTAGCTTATCTTCAACCAAAAAACTTAAACGGGGTTTAGTAAAATATCGAAAAAAGCCGATAATTTTTAGGCATGTGCTGACTAATGCACTACGCGTACGTAAACTTAACGTGACCATGCGAATTTTTTGTGGCAATACTAAGGTTTGTTGGCCATTGAATAGCTGCAAGCCTAGTGCAATAAACGCAGCACTACCGATAAGTGCAAAAAATCCTAAGGGAATAGGCTGCAAAAAAGGCAGGACAGCAAGTGTCGCTGTGAATGTGTAAGCCTTGTTATCTAACTTATCAATTGCCTCGCCGAAAGGTGAAGGCTCGGTGGCCGAGGGCGCGGCAAATAGCTTAAGCGTGCTGACTAAGTCGTCATAACGATTCATTTCACATTCCTGATGAAAGATGCGCTTAAAACAATCCTGAAAAATACAGCATGACAACAGTACCGAAAATAATCCGATACCATGCAAACACTTTAAAGTCGTGCGTTGCAACAAATTGTAATAGCAATTTAATGACAACTGATGCGGCTAAGAACGCAGCGATAAACCCAACCGCAAACGTTGCCAAGTCACCAATTTCTAATAAATGCCAATTTTTAAACAAGTCATAAGTAGTAGCGGCAAACATAATGGGAATCGCTACAAAAAACGAAAACTCGGTTGCGACTTTGCGTGATAGTCCGAATATCATGCCACCCAATATAGTGGCGCCAGAACGCGACACGCCAGGAATTAACGCGAAAGATTGTGCCAACCCTACTTTTAGTGCTTGCATTGGCGTCATGTCGTCTGCTGTTTCTGTTACTGGGGGTGGAGCAAACTTTTCAACCAACAGTATGACAAACCCACCTACAATTAATGCGATAGCAACGGTGAAGGGTGAAAATAAATATTCCTTAATTTGCTTATGAAAAACTAGTCCAAGCAATGCCGCTGGTAAGAACCCAACAAAAATATTTAAGGTAAAGCGTTGTGCACTTTTATCGCTGAATACATTGGACGCAACCGTAAAAAGGCGCTCTCGATATTCCCAGCAAATGGCAAAAATTGCGCCTAGTTGAATAAATATTTTAAACACTTTGCTGGTTTCATCTGTCACGCCCAGTAAATCACCAACAATGATGAGGTGTCCAGTGCTGCTGATGGGTAAGAACTCGGTTAAGCCTTCTATTAAACCAAGAATAAATGCTTTAAATATTAGTATTAGATCCATAGGGGCATATTATCAGATTAAGCCTGTTTTTTAAGTCTGTTATTTTTAGCTTAAGTAAGACTCAGGTAAATAAAAAGGGCGATAAATCGCCCTGTTAGCAAGTATATTTTAATTTATTTGAGCATACCTAATACATGTCCAAGTAATCCACCGGAATCTGTACCCACTTCACCATTCGGTGTTAATTTATCTATCACGCCAGGTAAATATTGCGCAATTTGGCTACTTAATGACTCTGGAGTAATGCCAATTTTTGCTGCCATGTCAGCAATTACACCACTGCCGAGCACACTTGAAATTTGCTCTGCTGAAACTGGTAAGTTTTCACCTTTGCTGACCCATGAAGCGGCTTGCTCGCCTAGGCCGCCTGCTTTGAACTTTTCTACAATACCGCCCAAGCCGCCGTTTTGGTTAAACATTTCCATCGCAACTTGCGCCATGTTGCCTTGATTGCCACCTAATTTACCCATTACTGCATCGGCAACACTATCAAACAAACCCATTTTATTCTCCAGAATATTAAATTGCCCATATGGGCATCGAATGCACGCGCTAATGCGTTAGGTTAGTGCAACACATCATTATTTACAAGTATGGGTGACAAATGTTTGCCTAACCAACTAGACACAAAGAATGTATGTAATTAATCATATTTTCAATCGAAGTAAAATTTTACTGGCGCTGGTTTTGTGTATTGAGCAACATTTTTAATGATTCACCAAACAGGTGCATTTAACTGAAAACATCAAACACTGTGCTCGATTTTCATGGGCTTAAACCTAATATTATTTAGGCTTAAATTTTGCTTAATCTATTTTTGGTTAATAAATTCAACAAAACTATTAAAAATACAATGACAACGAAAGAGAGTGGAGTATGAATCGCCATGATGTAACAGAATTGATAGTGACGGCCAAAATGACTAAAGGACTCAAGTGGGAGGAGATTGCCAATAAAATTGGTCTCTCCAAAGAGTGGACTGCTGCCGCCTTACTAGGCCAGATGACACTCACTAAAGCACAAGCTGACATTATTGGTAAAACTTTAGATTTACCTGCAGAGGCTATAGCGCTATTACAAGTAGTGCCTTATAAGGGCACTTTGCCGACCGCGGTGCCCACTGACCCATTGCTATATCGTTTTTATGAACTCATTAATGTGTATGGCACTACGATTAAATCGCTCATTAATGAAGAGTTTGGTGACGGTATTATGAGTGCGATCGATTTTTCGATGGACATACAGCGTGAGGCCAATCCGAATGGTGATCGGGTGAAAATCGTACTGAATGGTAAGTTTTTGCCGTATAAAACG
>JANOHT010000264.1:0-18676 GCA_031406605.1 Methylotenera sp.
ACTAAATGCAGGCCTGAATCAACGGGTGATAACCGTGCGCCTACCTCAGCCACTGAAACTAATGACGCTTGCAGCAGGCGCCTTCTTTCAGCATAAGTTTGGCGTAAACGTCGAATGTGGCTGGCAAAGTGGCCTTCTTCAATAAAATCAGCTAAAGCCGCTTGAATCACTACTTGGCCAGGCCTTTGCAGCTCGTACAAGCCGCTTTTAAAACTTGTGACCAGTTGCGGTGGTACCACCATATAGCCCAGCCGAATGCCTGGATACATGACTTTTGAAAACGTGCCCAAATACAATACCCGTTCATGCTGGTCCATGCCTTGCAACGATGAAATCGGGCGACCTTCAAAGCGAAACTCGCTGTCGTAATCATCTTCAATAATCCATGCATTACTGCTTTGTGCATAGTCTAATAATAGCCGTCGACGGCCATAACTCATGACCATACCCTTGGGATATTGATGCGATGGTGTGGTGTAAATGAGACGTGGCGTAACGCGAAAGTCTTTGATGCTTGGTGCCATGCCTTCATTGTCTAGTGATACTGGATGCAGCTGTAGTCCATTCACCTCCAGCACGCGCCGGGCAGCCCAGTAACAAGGGTTTTCTACCCAAACTTTATCGCCATGATCTGTAAGTAAGCGCGCAGACAAATCAATGGATTGCTGTGTGCCTGAAGTAATGAGCACTTGGTCTACTGTGAGATTAACAGCGCGCGATACACGTAAGTAATCGGCAATTGCAATTCGTAATGGCAAGTAACCGCCAGCGTGGCTGGAGTCCAACAGTGCCGGGTCTGGCGCACGCCATTGACGATTTAATAAGCGTCGCCAAAGTGCGGTTGGAAACCTCGAGTAGTCATCATCGCCTGGTGTAAATGGCTGTACTTCGTGACTGTTTTTATCTGACTGTTCAGATGCATTATTAATACCGGCGGCTGCCATGCCTCGCAGTGAAAGCCCGCTATGTGATGCTACTTTTGAAGCAGTATGGAGTGCATTATTGCTACTGGCTGAAGTTGAATGCACTACACTGTCGGAGACTGTGTTTTTTGAAAAACCATCTAACTGATTATAAGCCACGTAAGTACCGCTACCAGTTTTCGAGGCCACATACCCTTCATCCAGCAATTGTTCGAATGCAGCAAGTATGGTGTTGCGCGAGACAGTTAAATCTTCTGCAAGATTGCGTGTAGAGGGCAAGCGTGCGCCAGAAGGCAGTACGCGGCTAGTAATAGCACGCCGAATCGCCTCGTATATGCGTCTGTGTGTTGGCATGCGCTCAGGAAACTCAGCTTGAGCAAGCTCAGTTAATAGCCATTCAGAAAGCACCAGTTGTTTCATGACTTAAATGTTTTCCTAAATAACTTATTTTTGAGTGACCGCATATAAGTGGCTCTATCTAAATAATCTAAATGGCTCTTGTTGCATAACCAATTTTAGGAATAGTATACTTAGCTATGGGACTATGCAATTATTTGTAACGCCTAAACAATTAACGATAAACCATGCAACATATTGAATATGTCATTGATCAATTAACGTTAAAATCAAGTTTGTAATGAACAAAACACAACCAAAATCTGTATTAAGAAAGTCTGCTAGCAGAAGGCCAGTAGTTTTACTTCCTGCTGATATCAAGCTGGTAGGTGAGCATCCATTTCATATGGCGGGGCAAAAATACATCATGGCCGTGGCAGAAGCTGCTGGCGCCCTACCTTTGATTATTCCTGCGCTGGCTGATCAAGTGGAAATTGATGAGTTATTAGCCATGGCGGATGGTATTTTGCTAACTGGAGCGGTGTCGAATGTGCATCCATCACATTTCGGCCAGGAAGTGCTTAATCCAGCCCTACCGCTAGACCCGGCGCGCGATGCATTAACGCTGAAATTGATTCAGGCTGCAGTGAAAACCGGCGTACCTTTATTGGCTATTTGCCGTGGCTTTCAAGAAATTAACGTGGCTTTTGGCGGTAGCCTGTATCAGGCAGTGCATGAAACATCCAAGTTTAACGACCACAGAGAGCCCAAAGAAGAGCCAATCGCCATACAGTATGCGCCAACACACTCAGTACGTTTGGTTGCTGATGGTCAATTAGCTAATATCGTTGGCAGTGAGCAAATGATGGTTAACTCTTTGCACGGCCAAGGTATTGATAGGCTGGGCGAGGGTTTGACCGCAGAAGCCTATGCACCGGATGGTTTGGTTGAGGCAATTCGCGTGAATGATGCAGCTGCTTTCGCTTTAGGAGTGCAATGGCACCCTGAGTGGAAGGTAATGGATAACCCCGCTAACTTGGCTATTTTTAATGCCTTTGGTGATGCTTGCCGTGTGAGGTCAAAAGCGCGCGCAGAGCCTGAATAGCAGTTCTTTAAATAATTAAGTGACAGCATGTAGATATTAAATACTAAAAATATAAGTGTTAAACATAGAAACACTGGAGAATAAAAATGACAGACCCTAAAAACTTTCAACTTGCAGATATGGATCGCTGGCTGACTGACAATAATGTGACTGAGATTGAGTGTTTAGTGCCAGATTTAACTGGTGTTGCGCGCGGCAAAATTTTACCGCGCGAAAAATTTTCTACTGAACGCGCGATGCGTTTGCCTGAGGCCGTACTTGGTGTAACTGTAACAGGTGAGTCGCCAGAAGGTCATGCTGGCTATGACAGTGTAATGGGCTTTACCGATAAAGACATGGTGCTGCTTCCAGACCCAACTACCTTGCGTTTAGTACCATGGGCGGCTGACCCAACCGCACAAGTGATTATGGATTGTGTAGGTCATGATGGAAAGCCGATTGATTTTGCGCCACGTAATGTATTGCGCCGTGTGGCTAATTTATATAAAGATCTAGGTTGGACGCCAATAGTGGCGCCAGAACTAGAGTTTTACTTGCTTGCACGCAATACTGATCCTGATTTACCGTTAGAACCACCAATTGGCCGCAGTGGACGCAAAGAGACAAGTCGCCAACTCTATAGTATTGATGCGGTGAATGAGTTTGACCCGTTATTTGAAGACATTTACGACTATTGTGAAGTGATGGGCTTGGAGCTTGATACGCTGATTCATGAATTTGGTGCTGGCCAAATGGAAATCAACTTTTTGCACGATGAGCCTATGGTCTTAGCGGACAAAGCCTTTTTCTTTAAGCGGGTGTTACGTGAAGCCGCCATGCGCCACGATATGTACGCTACATTTATGGCAAAACCAATGCAACATGAGCCTGGCTCGGCCATGCATATTCACCAAAGTGTGATTGACAGCAAAACAGGCCACAACATTTTTAGTAAACCAGACGGCAGTGCCTCACCATTGTTTTTTCACTACATTGCTGGGCTGCAAAAATATCTGCCAGCGGCAATGTGTTTATTAGCACCTTATGTGAACTCATATCGCCGCATCGTGCGCGATGGCGCCGCGCCGATTAATATTGAGTGGGGATACGATAATCGCACTGTGGGTATTCGGGTGCCAATTTCTGACCCGGCAGCGCGACGTATTGAAAATCGTGTGGTGGGCGCGGATGCGAATCCTTATTTAGCCATGGCGGTCACGCTGGCTTGCGGTTATTTAGGCATTACTGAAAAATTACAGCCTACTGCGGTGACTACTGGCAGTGCATATGCGTCGGATTACCAATTGCCCCGTGGTCTTTCTGAAGCATTGCGTGAGCTAGAAAATGCTAAAGCACTGCATGAGGTGTTAGGTAAAAATTTCGTAGATGTTTATCTGGCCGTAAAAGAAACCGAGCACGATGAATTTATGCGGGTGATTAGCCCGTGGGAGCGTGAGCATCTTTTGATGCACGTTTAGCCAACTAGCTAAACTAATTCATCACTGCAATATCAAGAATTGAGAACGACATGACTTCAAGCACCGCAACAAGTAATACAAGTAACATCCAAGCGATTGATTCAGCGCATTATCTGCATCCGTTTACTGACCATAAAAGCTTGGCTGCCAAGGGTGCACGCATTATTACCAAAGCCGATGGTATTTACATCTGGGATTCTAATGGTGAAAAGATTTTAGATGCGATGTCAGGTTTGTGGTGCGTAAACGTTGGCTATGGGCGCAAAGAGCTGGTGGATGCAGCCGCCACTCAAATGCAAGAATTACCTTATTACAACAGCTTTTTTCAGACCACTAATGTGCCTGCGGTAAAATTAGCTGAGCGTATCGTTAAGTTGGCAGGTGATAATTATAGTCACGTATTCTTCAGCAGCTCAGGTTCAGAGTCTAACGATACCAATATTCGTATGGTGCGCCATTATTGGGCTACGTTAGGCCAACCAGAGCGTAAGGTCATTATTAGCCGTAACAATGCCTATCATGGATCCACCATGGCAGGCGCTTCGCTTGGTGGCATGAGTTATATGCATGAGCAGGGCGGCTTACCAATTCCTGATATCGTCCATATTGAACAGCCATACCACTATGGACTTGCACCTACAGAAGACAAGGATGCATTTGGCATTAGAGCCGCAGGTTGGTTGGAAGAGAAAATCCTTGAAGTGGGTGCAGATAAAGTGGCGGCCTTTATTGGCGAGCCAATACAAGGTGCTGGTGGTGTCATTATTCCTCCTAAAACTTACTGGCCAGAAATTCAAAGAATATGCGATAAATATGGCATTTTGTTAATTTGCGATGAAGTGATTTGTGGTTTCGGCCGTCTGGGTTATTGGTTCGGCTCTCAATTAATGGGCTGTAAACCAGATTTAATGACTTTCGCGAAAGGCGTGACTTCAGGATATATTCCGCTTGGTGGCGTAGTGATTAGTAAACGTGTCGCCGAAGTGTTAATCGAAAAAGGCGGCGATTTTAATCACGGCTATACGTATTCTGGTCATCCAGTAGCTTGTGCGGTGGCATTAGCTAATATTGATATTTTGGAAAAAGAAGGCCTTGTAAACCAAGTACGTAATGATACAGGGCCATATCTTGCGAAAAAATTCGCAGAATTGGCGACCCACCCATTGGTGGGAGGGGCTGAAACATGTGGCTTAGTTGCTGGTTTTGCTTTAATGAAAGACAAAGCAAATCACGTGGCTTTTGATGAGGATGTAGGTGTAGGCATGATTTGCCGTAATCACTGTTTTTCTAATGGATTAATTATGCGTGCAGTAGGGGATAGAATGATCATTGCGCCACCATTGGTCATTACTAAAACGCAGATAGACGACATGATAAGTTTAATCCGCCTATGTTTAGATGAGACATTAGCCGAATTGAAACATCTGGGTATGGTGTGATGAAATTCACTGCATCCATTTACCTAGTATTTCGTTATTTGTTAGAAGTTGTGGTCATTTCATGACAAATACAAATTAACGCTAATAATTGGTGGTTGTTGTTAATGACATATTGTAAGATTACTTTCAATAAATTTGGTCTAGATAAGGAGTTTCATTGCTCAGTAGAAGATACGGATTTATGACTAAGAGCTTTTTCAATCACACTAGTTAAAGGGGTTAATGAATATGAATTTATCTTATAGTAAAATTTTTATGAGTATGGTGATCATTGGCATTGGACTTGTTACGGCATCATGTGGCAAATCTGACAATGAAAATACGGCTGCAGGCGAAAAAGTAGCAGAAGAAAAAGTTCTCAATATTTATAACTGGTCTGATTATATTGCGCCAGATACCATCGCTAATTTTGAAAAAGAAACAGGCATCAAGGTGGTTTACGATGTATTTGATAGTAACGAAATTTTACACGCGAAACTCATCGCGAAAAATACAGGATACGACATCGTTGTACCGGGGTCTAACTGGGCAAAGCTACAAATAGAGGGTGGTCTGTATCAAAAGCTAGATAAATCTAAGCTGCCAAATTGGAAGAATCTTGACGAAGGTATCTTAAAACAGATGGCTGAGTTGGATCCAGGCAATACTTATCTAGTAGATTGGATGTGGAGCTACAACACCGTCGGTATCAATGTGGATAAAGTTAAAGCGGCGCTAGGCGATACGCCTATGCCAGAAAATGCTTGGGATTTAATCTTTAACCCAACCTACACTAATAAATTAAAATCATGCGGCATTACGTTTTTAGACACGCCGGCTGATGTTTTTCAAGCAGCATTGCACTATTTAGGTAGACCCGTTTACACGGGTACACCAGAAGATTACGACGCGGCTTATAACATGCTCATGAAAGTGCGCCCAGATATTAAGAAATTTAACTCTGGTGGACAGATTGATGATTTAGCCAGTGGTAATGTCTGTGTAGCTTATGGTTGGGCGGGTGATTTTAATTTAGCACGCAAACGTTCAATTGAGAATAAGTCTGAGCAAAATATTGAGGCACTTATTCCTAAAACAGGTGGTTTGATGTTTATGGACACTATGGCGATTCCTGCGGATGCAAAACACCCAGATAACGCACATAAGTTTATTGACTATGTGATGCGACCAGAAGTGGCTGCTTCGATTACAAATGAAGTGACTTACGCTAATCCTAATAAAGCCGCAACACCATTTGTGGATGAAGAGATTAGAAACAACAAATCTATTTATCTATCAGCGGAAGATATCGCTAAATTAGTGCCACCTGGCATTGAAGACAATAATACACGCCGTAATATGACGCGTTTATATACTAAATTCAAATCAGGGGTTTAATTTAAAAAACGGTTTGTTGCACACGCTGTTATTAAACGGCGTGTGCAATGGCGCCGCATTCTTTTAGTTTTTAAATTGCAATTCTTTTAGTTGACCATCTCTAGCAATCATCTTAAATGTAAAGGTATTTATGGCTACAGCACCTAAAGATAACAATAAGCCAGCACAAGAGATATTGCTGCGTGTTGAAGGACTCACCAAAATTTACGACGGCACTGTGAAGGCAGTGGATGATGTTTCACTGACAGTAGAAAAAGGTGAAATTTTTGCGTTATTAGGTGGTTCTGGCTGCGGAAAATCAACCTTATTGCGTATGCTTGCAGGGTTTGAGACACCAACTAAAGGCAATATATTTCTTGCAGGACAAGATATTACCAATTTGCCGCCATATCAGCGTGCAATCAACATGATGTTTCAATCTTATGCCCTATTCCCTCATTTAAGCGTTTGGGAAAACATTGCTTTCGGTTTAAAGCGAGATGGCATGGCGAAAGATCAAATTTCAGAACGTGTTGAAAAAATGTTAAACCTAGTGCAGCTAGGTAAATATGCAAAGCGAAAACCACATCAACTCTCAGGCGGCCAGCAACAACGCGTGGCATTAGCGCGCAGCTTGGCAAAACGACCACAGTTGCTATTGCTGGACGAGCCATTGGGAGCCCTAGACAAAAAACTGCGCGAAACTACACAGCTTGAGTTAGTTAACATCATTGAAGAGGTTGGCGTGACCTGTGTATTGGTGACGCATGATCAGGAAGAGGCCATGACCATGGCATCGCGCATTGCTGTGATGAGCGAAGGCTATTTCTTGCAGGTAGGTGTGCCAGATGCTGTGTATGAAATGCCAAATAGCCGTCAAGTGGCGGATTTTATTGGTAACGTGAATATATTTGATGGCGTAATAGAAGAGGATGAGACCGACCATGTGACCGTGCGCTGTGCAGAATGTGTGCATTATGTTGGGCATGGTATTAGCGGTCATTCTGGCATGGAAGTTGGCGTGGCTTTGAGGCCTGAAAAGATTATGCTTTCTAAAGATAAGCCACAAGGTGAATATAACTGGTGTGAAGGCGAGGTGATCGAGATTGTTTACTTTGGTGCACATACCACTTATCACCTCAAATTAGATAGCGGCAAAGTGATTAAAGCGCAAGAGTTGAACAATACACGCGATTTGAGCTGTGGTCTTACTTGGGGTGATCGTGCTTATGCACACTGGAATGTTTTAGCGATGGTTGTGTTAACTCACTAGAGGCTGCCAATAAGGATAATTGCTATGGCTAAAATACAAAATTACTTACGTGGGTTATTAGATGGGCGTCACGTAGTCATTGGCGTTCCATATTTTTGGTTTCTGTTGCTTGCCGCAATTCCCCTACTTATCGTCTTAAAAATTAGCTTGTCTGAAATGGAGGCAACCTCTGTTTCCAGCATGATTGACTGGCGCGAAGGCTGGCCTAAAATTACACTTAATTTTGCCAGTTACCAGTTTATTGCGAGCGATTCTTTGTACTTTAAAACGTACTTATCCTCTATTCAATACGCGTTAATTACTACCTTAATATGTTTGGCAATCGGTTACCCGTTTGCCTATTTTATGGCACGTTCACCTAAGCATCTGCAACCTACGTTGCTTATGTTAATTATGCTGCCATTTTGGACCTCATTTTTATTACGTATTTACGCTTGGAAAACATTATTAGTCAGTAACGGTGTGATTAATAACGCATTGATGAGTTTAGGTATTATTGACGCACCATTACCCATGATGAATAACTCATTTTCATTGCTGGTGGGCATGGTCTATTCTTATTTGCCCTTTATGATATTGCCACTGTATGCCAACTTATCCAAGATGGATATGCGTTATTTGGAGGCCGCAGCAGACCTTGGTACTAGCCCATTCAAGGCTTTTTGGCTAATTACCGTGCCGCTCTCAAAAGCCGGCATTATTGCGGGATCTATGCTGGTGTTCATTCCTGCGGTAGGAGAGTACGTGATTCCGGAACTGTTGGGTGGCTCAAGCACACTCATGATCGGTCGTGTATTGTGGGATGAATTCTTTAGCAATAATGACTGGCCAATGGCCTCAGCTGTGGCTGTGGTGATGATACTACTGATTCTGTTGCCAATGGCAATTTACAATAAATCTCAAGCCGAGCAATTGGAGGCAAAAGTATGAGTCAAGCTACAAAAAAGATGTTTGATAAAAGCAAGACTTTTGCTAGAGGCTGGATGATCGCTGTCTATGCCTTTTTATATTTGCCGATTATTACATTGGTGGTATTTTCGTTTAATAATTCGCCTTTGGTGACAGTGTGGACGCATGCGAGTTTACGTTGGTATACCGCATTGGCTAAAGATGCAGACTTAATTGCAGCCGTCATGTTATCGCTAAAAATCGCTTTCTTATCAGCATTAATGTCTGTGTTCTTTGGCACATTTACCGCGTTTGCTTTGAATCGTTATAAGCGGTTCAAAGGTCGGACATTGTTGTCATCAATGGCGAGTATGCCATTGGTGATGCCTGATGTGATTGTGGGTTTGTCATTGCTGTTAATGCTAGTTTCCGTGCAACATTGGCTGGGTTTTCCTGAGCGTGGTTTATTCACTATCTTGTTAGGACACGCCCTGTTAGGCACTGCTTATGCCGCGGTGGTCGTGACATCACGTTTACGTGAAATGGATGGCAAGCTAGATGAAGCCGCGATGGACTTGGGTTGCAAACCATGGCAGGTATTCACTTTGGTTACATTTCCGCTGTTATTTCCCGCCCTCGTTTCAGCATTTTTACTTACCTTTACCTTGTCGTTTGACGATGTAGTGCTATCTTCATTTTTGTCAGGCCCAGGCTATTCTACGATGCCGATGGTGATTTTTTCGCGTGCACGGCTAGGGTTAAATCCAACCATCAACGCCGTTGCTACGGTCACAATCGCTGTGGTGACAATCGCTGTGATTGCATCTAGCTTTTACACCTCGCACAATGAGCGCAAACGTAAGCGAGAAGAGGCGCAGGCATACGGTGAGAACAATAAATAACATACGAAACACCATTTATACACCATCAATTAGAAAACTTGGTGGGTGATTTTGCTGTCTCTCTACAGGTAAGTGTTCATCATTAAGCCAATAAAAAATCAACGTAGCACAAGGTTAGTACTAGAAACACCAAACCAACAAGCGAAGCAGAATACTATGTCAAGTCATACCACGTCTTTAAAACTCAAACATTCCGCCCTTATTAAAAACAACCTGGCATGGCTGGCAGGGCAGTGGGTAGGCGCTGATTCTGGCGAAAAGATTCAAGTGACTAACCCAGCCAGTGGTCAGATAATCGCCGAAGTGCCGTTGATGAGAACTGCTGAGACTGAGCGTGCGATTGCCGCGTCTGCCATCGCACAAAAATCATGGAAATCCATTACTGCAAAAGACCGTTCAGCAATATTAAAACGCTGGTTTGATTTAATCATTTTGCATAAAGAAGACTTAGCGCAATTACTTACAGCCGAGCAAGGCAAACCGTTGGCTGAAGCACGTGGTGAGGTAATGTATGGTGCGAGTTTTATTGAATGGTTTGCTGAAGAAGCAAAACGTGTTTACGGTGAAGTGATTCCAGCGCCTATGGGTGATCGTCGTTTATTAGTATTAAAACAACCTATCGGCGTTACCGCAGCCATCACGCCGTGGAATTTCCCTATCGCTATGATTACACGCAAGGCTGCCCCTGCCTTGGCCGCAGGTTGCAGCATGATCGTTAAACCCGCTGAACAAACGCCGCTTTCAGCCATCGCGTTAGCAGTATTGGCAGAAGAGGCGGGTATTCCGGGTGGCGTGTTGCAGGTGATTACTGGTGATTCACGCCAAATCGGCGCGGCAGTGTGCGCAAGCGCTGTTGTGACCAAATTATCTTTTACCGGTTCTACTGAGGTGGGTCGAATTTTAATGCGCCAATGTGCAGATACCATCAAAAAATTATCACTAGAGTTAGGTGGTAATGCGCCATTTATTGTCTTTGATGATGCAGATTTAGACGCGGCGGTAGAAGGTGCATTGATTAGCAAGTTTCGCAATGCAGGACAAACTTGTGTATGTGCTAATCGCCTATTTGTGCAGGACGGTGTTTTCGATGAATTTGCTAAAAAATTGGCAGTCAAAGTGCAAGAGCTTAAAACTGGTTCGGGGGCAGATGATGGCGTGACACAGGGTCCGCTCATAGATCAAGCCGCTATCGAAAAAGTTGAAAGCCATATTGCTGATGCGCTCGCAAAGGGCGCTACGTTGCTGCAGGGTGGTAATCGCCATGCGCTAGGCGGTACGTTCTTTGAGCCTACCGTGTTAGCTGATGTCAGTACTGATACGATGATTTTCCGTGAAGAAACTTTTGGCCCAGTGGCTCCATTGTTCCGCTTTAAAACTGATGATGAAGTGATTGAACTGGCAAATCGAACCGAGTTCGGTTTAGCCTCTTACTTTTTTAGTCGTGATATTGGCCGCATTTGGCGCGTGGCAGAGGCGCTGGAGTACGGCATGGTGGGCGTCAATACCGGCATGATTTCTAACGAAGTTGCACCTTTTGGTGGTGTGAAGCAGTCAGGCTTAGGTCGCGAAGGTTCGCATTATGGTATTGATGAGTATCTTGAAATTAAATATGTCTGTATGGCAGGGCTTTGAAAATGAAAAATGATTTTGTAGCGATAGATTGGCATGCACGTGCTAAAGCTTTAAAGATTGATGGTCGTGCTTTCATTAATGGTAAACGTGTTGATGCCGTTGATGGCGGCACTTTTGAGTGTTTATCACCGATTGATGGGCGTAAGTTGGCTGACGTGGCGTCAAGCAAGTCGGCTGATGTTGACGCGGCAGTGACGGCTGCGCGAGCAGCTTTTAATGACCGTCGCTGGGTCGGAATGTCTCCCAGAGAGCGCAAACAAATCATGATTCGTTTTGCCGATTTAATTTTGGCGAATCAAGAAGAGTTGGCGCTGCTTGAAACACTGGATATGGGTAAACCTATTGCTGCCAGTTTAAGTGTAGACGTGAGTTCTGCAGCGAATACGCTACGCTGGTTTGGTGAAGCGATTGATAAAGTGTATGACGAAATCGCACCTACGGCAGGCAATACCTTAGCGATGATCACACGTGAACCTATTGGCGTAGTAGGGGCAATCGTGCCATGGAACTATCCTATTTTAATGGCATGCTGGAAAATTGCACCCGCCTTAGTCACTGGTAATAGTGTGGTGTTAAAACCCTCTGAGAAATCGCCCCTTACTGCACTGAGGCTGGGTGATTTAGCGCTAGAAGCAGGTATTCCAGCAGGTGTGTTGAATGTCGTTTCCGGCTTTGGCGAAGAAGCTGGCACGCCGCTAGCGATGCATATGGATGTTGATTGCATCGCCTTCACTGGCTCAACAGGTGTAGGTAAAAAAATACAAGTCATGGCAGGGCAAAGCAACCTGAAACGCGCTTGGTGTGAGTTGGGCGGGAAGTCTCCCAATATCGTATTTGCTGACTGTAAAGATATGGATAAAGCCGCAGCAGCTTCAGCCGGCTCGATTTTTTACAATCAGGGAGAAAGCTGCAATGCGCCATCGAGGCTTTTAGTTGAGCGTTCTATCAAAGATGAATTCGTTAAAAAACTACTTGCACATCTGCCTGAATATCAGCCTGGCGATCCGTTGGACGCTAGCACTACCATGGGTGCGATGGTAGATTGCGGGCAGATGGAAAATGTCTTGAAATATATCGCTAGCGGAAAAACGCAAGGTGCAAATCTACTCTCAGGCGGCGAGCGTGTTTTGAATGAAACAGGCGGTTTTTATATCAGCCCAGCGATATTTGTTGATGTGACTAACGATATGACGATTGCTAGTGAGGAAATCTTCGGCCCAGTGTTGTCTATCATCGCTTTTGATACGCAGGAAGAAGCCATTGCCATAGCCAACGATACCCCTTACGGTTTAGCCGCTGCGGTATGGACGCAAGATATTACCCGTGCGCATACGGTGGCACGTGCATTACGTGCAGGTACGGTGCATGTCAATAGTTATGATGAGGATGATATTACCGTGCCGTTTGGCGGCTACAAGCAATCTGGTAATGGCCGTGATAAGTCACTGCATGCATTAGAGAAATATACAGAGCTTAAAACTACCTGGATAAAGCTTGATTAATGAATAAGCTGAGCGTACAGCAAACCGAGGATTAATATGAACAGCTTGAGCGATAAATTAGTGAGTAACCAAGATTTACACGAAAGACGTTTAGCCGCGACCCCGCGCGGCATAGGCGTCATGGCTAACTTCTTCATTGAGCGCGCACTGAATTCAGAAGTGTGGGATGTGGAAGGCAAGCGATATATTGATTTTGCAGGTGGTATCGCGGTGCTCAATACAGGTCACCGTCACCCTAAATTAATCGCGGCGGTTGAAGCGCAACTGAAACAATTTACTCATACCTGCTACCAAGTGTTGCCTTATGAAAGTTATGTCACGTTGGCGGAGCGGATTAATCAATTGACGCCAGGTAGTCATGCAAAGAAAACATGCTTCTTTTCAAGTGGTGCAGAGGCAGCTGAAAACGCAGTTAAAATCGCTCGCGCTAGTACGGGCAGGCCTGGCATTATTGCTTTTTCGGGCGCATTTCATGGCCGTACCATGATGGCATCCGCCCTCACAGGGAAGGTCGCTCCATATAAAGTGGGTTTCGGACCATTTCCATCAGACGTTTATCACATTCCATTTCCTATGGATTTGCATGGTGTGACCGTTGATGATTCTATTCGAGCGCTACATGCGTTATTCAAAACGGACATAGACCCTAAACGGGTCGCCGCCATCATGATAGAGCCCGTGCAGGGTGAGGGTGGTTTTTACGTCACACCGCCAGCGTTAATGAAAGCCCTGCGCCAAGAATGTGACGAACACGGTATTTTGCTGGTATTCGATGAAGTGCAAACTGGTTTCGGCAGAACAGGCAAGCTGTTTGCCGCTGAGCATTATGACGTGCTACCTGACGTAATGATTATGGCAAAAAGCTTAGCGGGCGGCATGACATTGTCAGCAGTGTGCGGCAAGGCCGCAGTGATGGATGGCCCAGCACCAGGCGGTTTAGGCGGTACTTATGCAGGCAACCCATTAGCGATTGCTGCGGCGCATGCAGTGATTGATATTATTGAAGAAGAGCAATTAGTAGCACGTGCCAATTATTTGGGTGAAAAGCTCACTGCTCGTTTAAAAAAGACACAAGCCAAAGTGCCAGCTTTAAAAGAAATACGCGGTTTGGGATCGATGATAGCCGTAGAGTTATTTGATGTTGCTACTGACGAACCCTCTACGGAAGCCGTAAAACGGGTACAACAAGCTGCACTAGCGGAAGGCCTGATTTTACTGAGCTGTGGCGTGTATGGTAATGCTATTCGCTTTTTATATCCGCTCACTATTCAAGATGCTGTGTTTGATGAGGCGCTTGAGATTATTGACCGTGCCTTAGCAAAAGCCTAAACATGGAATTTGTAACTGTGAATTGTGTTCCGACAGACGTGTCGCAATAGTTTTAGACCTTCTTAATCATCTTTTCAAATGAAAAAGCCTAGTCATTCGACTAGGCTTTTTGTTAACTTAACTGGATTAGTCTGATAAAACTAGACACTACAAATCGGGCAAGTACAATTCAATCCATGAAATGGCCAAAAGGGTTTAATCTTGACTGGCTTTTTCATCATTGATTAGCTTATTTATTCATTACGTACATTGTAACTTCAAAGCCAAAACGCATTTCAGTAGCTGCTGGTGTAGTCCACATAATAATCTCCTAAATAAAAAATTTGAATACAAGTTATACAATTTACAAAGCAGCTTGTTTTATTTGCTGCGTTTGTATGATTCTCATATTACGCGTTCACGTGCTTTAAACCCTATGCACTTAGCGCAATCCAGCATCATGAATTTACTTAATCCGGCCTAATAAAATAAAGTTTAGTAATGAATTTTATGACAGGCTCCTGTTCATAGTAAGTGTCAGAACTGTCATAAAAAGCATCACTATGGCGTGATAACTTTAGGAGCATTCAATGAGGCTGGTATAATTCACCTCGTTTACTTAATTACTTTTATTATCCAACTGGATGAGGAATACATGAAAAGATTTTTGACGTTGTTAGTGATGGCAATAACCTGCCTAAGTTTTTTGTCTACAGTGGCAGAAGCAAGACGTTTAGGCGGTGGTAGCAGTTTCGGCAAAAGCCGTCCGATGCCTGCTAAGCAAGCACAAAGAGCACCTGCCGCTGCGCCCGCACCTGCACCAGCATCTACAGGCAATAAATGGATGGGCCCTTTAGCTGGTTTAGCAATCGGTGCAGGTCTAGCGACTATGTTTGCTAATGGTGGATTAGGCGGCATGGCTGGAGGTATGGGGTCAATTTTAATGGCGCTGCTAGCCGCAGGTGTCATTATGTTTTTGATTTCAAAGTTCAAAAAATCAAATCAACCTAATTTGCAATATGCCGGCGGGGCTTCATCATTTAACACATCTGAATCTGTGCAAAGACCGAGCTACACTGGTTCTGGTTACTCAAGTGGCAGCACTTATAACGCAGGCAATATTCCACAAGATTTTCCCGCAGAGAGTTTTTTACGCAATGCAAAAATGTCGTTTATACGCTTGCAAGCCGCTAACGACCGTAAGGATTTAAATGATATTCGTGAATACACCACACCAGAAATATTTGCCGAAATTTCAATGCAGATGCAAGAACGTGGCAATGCAGAACAAAAAACTGACGTGATTACCATTAACGCTGAATTGTTAGAAGTCGCGAGTGAAGGAGATTATTCAATCGCTAGTGTGCGCTTCACAGGGCAATTAAGTGAAAATAATGGTATTGCAGAAAATGTAGATGAAATCTGGCATATTCAGAAGAGTTTACAAGATGCAAACGCAGCATGGCTGTTGGCGGGCATTCAGCAAACGAGCCTTCAATAGATTGATTGTCTAGGAATGCCAGTATATAGTCACACAACTACCTAATAAACGGGGCGTTAGCTCAGCTGGTAGAGCAGCGGACTCTTAATCCGTTTGTCGCGAGTTCGATCCTCGCACGCCCTACCAATAATAATATGGCTTACAGCGATGTAAGCCATATTATTATCTGTACTTAATCTACATTACTTAAGATATGTTTTTGTCTCAGTTTCTTTATGTCATACATATTTAGGTCAGCATTACGTATCAGGTCGTCCAGCAGTGCCTGTGCAGTCTGTGACGCTTCATTATTGGAAGGTGGCGGGTCATATATCCCAACGCCAGTACTAACCGTTACTCTTAACTTCTGATTATTAAAAATAAAATCAGCAATATTCAAGTCAGCGTCAATTCTTTTTATGATTGAGCGTGCAATTTCTAAGTTTGCCTCAGGGAGTATGACTATAAATTCATCTCCGCCAAAACGTCCAAATATGTCGATACTTCTCAATGCGTTTTTGCATAATGACACAAACTGGACAAGCACCATGTCGCCGATATTATGCCCATAGTCGTCGTTAATGTTTTTGAATTTATCAATATCAATTACTAACACTGCGATAGGTCTTTTGAGCCGAATGCACCGTTCTACAGCCATCAAACCTTGATCAAATACTGCATAGCGTCTCAGAGCGCCTGTTAACGTGTCGTACTTAGCTAATTTATCTAGCGCTACCTCTTGATCATGCATCAAATCAAATAAACTTCTGATTTTTAATACACCTAACATTAATAATAAAGAAATAATAAGCGCGTAAACTGCATCTGCTGTTGAATAGTGTCCATTAGCCATCAATTGATAAACAGGATCTACCCTCCTAGCTAGCATTAAGGTCAACCCCAAAGAAAGTATTAACCATCCTGAGCGATGTGCTTTTACTTTTTTGACTTGATATAGCGCTACTAAAGAAGCGACTAATTGCGCTGAAACTGCTAAAAAATAACATAGCAACACTAGTTTTTGCGGGTTAGAAAAAGTATGCATAGAAAATTTAATGTTTTAAAGGTTGCTCTATCCAGAAATGATAAAACTCGCGTGACACAATTAAAAAGAACGCTATTAAATCTTGCCTTGAAAATAGGTGTTGAGTCCTATTGATTGCATCTCTGTAAGTTTCTTCTGGACTACTATGGTCATTTCTTAGTTCGATAGTAATCACTTGTGCAATTTTTTGATTAACATCTATGGCTTTTTCTGAAACGCCCATTTTTCTCATAGACTCAGCATAAAGATTTAATGGCCAATTTTCCTCATCAGAAAAGAATTCCTGATTTATGCTGTTCCATAAGTCTATAAACTCTTCTTTATGGATATTAAGTTTAAAGTTTTGCTCATGATTAATTTCAGTAGCCAACTCACTCTCATTTATCCAGAATGGATAGAATTCCCTAGCTAAATTGATACAAAAGGCCTTATCTTCAATGCCAATATTTTGTATCAAGGCATCTACGGCTCGGCGATATGTTTCTCCGTCAGTGTGAATTCCGTATAGATTTTGAGTCAGTTTACTTAAAAAATATTGACTATCCTCAATACATTCGCTCTTAGCGTCCTTTGCTTTAAGACTGTTGATATAGGATTCAATAGCATTGATCACATTAACGCCAATATGCAATTCACTACTTATTTTTTTTGTTAAATCAATCAGTTCTTCATTATTAGACAAAGATGCCTTGATTAATATATTGTTTGCATATTCTTCATCGTTAAACATTTCTATTGCTTTGACCATTCCAATGTGTTTCTTGGCTTTTATTGCAAATTTTGATAGAGCGATTAAGTTTTGATTAGTTAGCGTCATTTTATTGCTCCTTCATCTTCAGTTTGTAATTTATAAATCAGATGCAAGTATTTAGTTTGCTGGGTTGATATGCATTAACTATCTGACTTAATTACAATACTTTTAAAATTACATATACTCATTTAAATTTATAGTTGCTATGTGTATGGATAAGCATAAGGTATGCCAATTGATTTGTATGCAAATTTATAATTGTAACTATATGATTAACCTATATAAAAATATATTTTTATAATAATTATGTTAATGCTAACGTCATTTAATAAACATCAATGTTAAGTAAGCAACAATCAAATTGTGTTTAGAGAGTTGAATATTGAGTCAGCATGGTCTTAGTGTCTCTATGAGCAAACATAGAGCCTAATCATTCTTGCTTCAATATGACTTCAAATTCTTTTAGTGGCACTGGTTTACTGAAAAGGTAACCTTGGTAGATAGGGCAGCCATGTTGTTGCAAAAATGCACGTTGCACTTCTGTTTCTACGCCCTCGGCGATGACATCCATACCTAGATTGTAGCCCATGCCAATAATGGTTTGTACAATCACTGCATCGTTGGCTTTTACACCAATGTTGCGGATGAATGACTGGTCAATTTTGAGTTGATCAAGTGGCAGTTGCGTCAGGTAGGCTAGTGATGAGTGGCCAGTACCAAAATCATCTATGGAGAATCGCACGCCTATTTTTCTGAGCGCCTGCATTTTGAGGATAGTATCGGCGATATCATCAAGGATCAGGCTCTCTGTTAGCTCTAACTTGAGTCTGTCGGGGTTGATTGCACTACGCTTCAATGCCTGACTTACTTGCTCCACAAAGTCTGGTTGATAGAACTGACGTGCACTGACGTTGACGGCTAGATGCAAATGTTGGGTGTGCAGGCTACCATCCCATGCTTTAATCTGTTCACAAGCCGTTTCCAGCACCCACTGCCCAATAGGTAATATCAGGCCAGTTTCCTCTGCCAGCGGAATGAAGTCTAAAGGTGATACTAAGCCACGTTCTGGGTGTTGCCAGCGAAGTAAAACCTCTGCACCAATAATCTGTTGATTGTGATAGACCTGTGGTTGATAATAAAGCTTAAACTGCTTTTCTTGTAGCGCACGGCGCAGGTCTGCTTCCAGTGCAGCGCATGCATTGATGCGTGCTTGCATCTGTGGGTTGAAGAAACGTAATATATTTTTACCCGCAGTCTTGGCCTGATACATGGCAATGTC
>JANOHT010000284.1:0-2043 GCA_031406605.1 Methylotenera sp.
GTTTTTATTTACTGCCATCGCAGGCCGCTTATGGTGTGGCTATACTTGCCCCCAAACTGTTTATACGGAAATATTTCTTTGGATAGAAAGAAAAATAGAGGGGGATCGTGCCACTCGGCAGAAGCTGGATGAGTCATCGATATCTGCTAAAAAGTTATTTAAAAAAATTGGCAAGCATCTGGTGTGGATTGCATTTGCATTGTGGACTGGATTTACTTTTGTCGGCTATTTCACGCCAATCAGAGAGTTATTCAGTGATTTTACCCATTTCAGCGTAGGACCATGGGACACATTTTGGGTGCTTTTTTATGGTTTTGCAACTTACGGGAATGCTGGCTTTTTGCGTGAACAAGTGTGCAAATATATGTGTCCTTATGCACGTTTTCAAAGTGCTATGTTTGATGATGATACTTTGGTTGTTACATACGATGAAGCACGTGGAGAGCCGCGGGGAGGGCGATCCCGCAAGCTGGAAGTGAGTAAAGAGCTGGGTGCATGCATCGATTGTAGCTTGTGCGTGCAGGTTTGCCCTACTGGGATAGATATTCGTAAAGGCTTGCAGTATGAGTGTATCGGCTGTGGTGCATGTGCAGATGTATGCGACACGGTGATGGATAAAATGGGATATGAAAGAGGCTTGGTGAAATATTCCACTCAGAATGCGGTAAACAACAATTGGTCGCACCAGCAAATGTTACAACGTATTTTACGGCCGCGTGTTTTAATTTATACCGCTGTCCTATCATTATTAATTACAGGATTATTAGTAAGTCTATGGGTAAGAACTCCCTTTCGCGTGAATGTAGTGCGCGATCGTGGCGTGATGGAGCGGATTGCTGAAAATGGCATGTTAGAAAATGTATATCGTATGCAAATTATGAACGCAACGGAAAATACGCAGCATTATCAACTGAGTGTGAGTGGCATTAAAAATTTACAAATTGAATTAGAGCATACAGAAGCAAACAAAATAATTACTGTCAAACCAGCCGAATCGCGGTGGGTTGTAGTGGATTTGGAAATCCCTGATGGCTCGATTGAGCCTGGGTCTCACAAAATTCTATTTGAGATTAAATCGCTGCAAGATAAAGAAACTGTGTCAGAAAAGTCGATATTTCTAGTCCCAAGATAAAGACTACTTCTTTTTAAGGGAAATTTAGGAGAATACAATGGAAAAAACAGACATAAAACCGTGGTGGCACTTTGGTTATGCTTGGCTCGTTGTCTCTGGGCCACTTGTAGTTGTTGTGGCGTCTTTTATTACTTTGTATTTTGCCATTCGCACACCAGACCCCGCTATTGATGATTATTATCGTAAAGGGGTTGAGATTAACAAAACACTAGATGCGCAGCGAGAGGCCCTTGCGCCTGCACAGCAAGCTAGAAATCATGCTGCAACTGGGGTTGAGTCAATTAAGCCTTGAAGTGCTTAAGATGTCTTGAATTGCTAAGCAGACTTTGTATTGCTTAGCAGGTATCTGGATTGAAAATTTTCTTAAGTGCGTCCGGTTTAACAATGCGTACATACCTTTGCTTAACGTCAATAATGCCATCTTCGCTAAACTTAGAAAAAGTGCGACTTACGGTTTCTAGTTTCATGCCGAGATAACTGCCTATTTCCTCACGCGTCATTCTAAGCACCAATTCAGATTGGGAGAACCCGCGCGCATGCAGGCGTTGTACTAAGTTTAATAGAAAGGCGGCCAGCCTTTCTTCTGCACGCATATTACCAAGTAGCATCATGACGCTGTTTTCGCGCACAATTTCACGGCTCATAATTTTATGTACGTGACGTTGTAATACTGGAAACTCGCGTGACAACTCTTCGACATGGGCAAAAGGCATGACACATACGTCAGAATCTTCCAGTGCGACCGCGTTACAACTATGGTAATCACTTACAATGCCATCCAGACCAATCACCTCTCCTGCCATCTGAAAGCCAGTAACTTGCTCACGGCCATCATCAGTCGAAACGCTAGTTTTAAAAAATCCAGTACGAATGGCATAAAGCGAAGTGAATGGCTCTCCGCTAGTAAACAG
>JANOHT010000269.1:0-13455 GCA_031406605.1 Methylotenera sp.
GCAACACCAGCTGAATCTATCGTAAAAGCCGCCGTACAGAACGGTTGGGGCTTACATCAAATTGCACCTGATCAAACCAGCTTAGAAGATGTGTTTGTACAATTGACATATCAAGAACAATCAGTCGGCCAATAATCGCCAAATAATCACGTAAGTTAAGGTCAAATTATGATTATCAATGTTGCAAGAAAAGAACTGAAAAGTGTGTTTGCATCGCCCATGGGTTGGGTGATTTTGTCATTGCTGATGTTTGCTTTCGGCACCCATTACTTAAATGGCGTTAACGACTATTTTGCCGTGATGTCAGGCGCCATGCGCCCAGCAGAGCGTACCGGGGTCACCCAGTTTGTCGGCCAAACAGTCTATGGATTAGCCTCATTCATTATGCTGTTTGCAGTGCCTTTGTTGTCTATGCGATTAATCAGTGAAGAGCGTCGCAGTCAAACTTTACCGTTTTTATTCAGTGCACCAATTTCATTAACAGAAATTGTATTGGGTAAGTTTCTAGGTTTAGTGGCATTTTTAAGTATATTAATTGTATTTATTGCCGTTATGTTATCTACACTCAATATTTGGGCAGATATTGACTTTGGTTTTATTATTGCCAACTCAATCGGTTTGCTGTTAATGGTGGCGAGTTTTTCAGCACTCGGCTTGTACTTCTCAAGCTTAACTCAGCAGCCGGTCGTTGCCGCTATCCTAACCTTTGTTGCTTTGTTTGCGTTGATGATTCTAGATCGTTTCTTTGCAGGTGACCCTAGCAACACGCTGGCTAGCCTGTCACTCACACGGCATTTTCAGTCGTTTTCAGGTGGCTTGATTGATACTGGTGATATTGCTTATTTTGTTCTATTTACCACTACATTTTTAACCTTAACAGTGCGTCGTTTAGATGCAGACCGCCTACGTGGTTAATTGCATTAGTAAAATATTGGATCTTGCAAAATGAATATCAATCGTAAATTACGTTTTCAGTTATTAGTACAAAACAGCTTTTTTGTTGTGTTATTTTTGGCACTAATTGTCTTGCTCGGGTACTTGGCTAGCCAATACCGTTTTGCTAAAGACATTACACAAGCTAACCGTAATATCCTAACGCAAGGCAGCGTTAACGTGCTTAAACAGATGAAAGAGCCAATCAACATCACGGTATTTGCTACCAAAGATGATGCATCGAGTGGCGACAATTTTCGTAAAGGGATGATTGATTTTGTAGCACGCTATCAACGCGAGAAAAAGAACGTTAATTTAACTTTTATTAATCCATCAGAAGAGCCAAAACTTGCACAAGATGCAGGTATTAAGAGTGATGGTGAAGTGATTGTTGAATACCAGAAGCGCACGGAACACATTACACCACCAATCGCTGAACAAGAGATGACCAATCTTTTGGTAAGGCTTTCTCGTACTAATCAACAGGCAGTGATGTATTTAGATGGTCATGGTGAGCGTAATCTAATCGGCGTTAAAAACCACGATATTGGGGAGTTTGGTAAACAGTTAGAAGCTAAAGGTTTTAAATTTGCCAACCCAGATTTAACCATTGCGCAACAAGTTCCAAGTAATGGTGCGATGTTAGTGATTGCTAGCCCACAAGTGGATGTGAGTGAAGTTGAAGCGAAAAAAATCAAGGCTTACTTAGAGTCTGGAGGTAATTTATTATGGTTACTGGATGATGATAATTTGCGTGGACTTGAAGAAGTTGCTGAGTATTTAGGTTTAGATGTATCACCTGGTATTGCTATGGATTTGGCCTCAGCACAATATGGTGCAGATGCACGCGTGTCATTTGCTAGTTTTTACGGCGAACATCCCATCACTACTAATTTTATGTTGCGTACATTGTTTCCTGAAGCGCACGAGGTTACTGCAAAAGGTACCGATGAGAATGGCTGGAAAGTAAGCAACTTAGTTGAAGTCGCACCAAATGGCTGGCTAGCTTCTGAAAAGTTAGCTAAGGATGTCGCGCCAGTTTTCAACGAGAAAAAAGACAAACGCGGTCCAGTGAATATCGGCGTTGCGTTAGAGCGTACTTATGGTAAAAAAGGCCAACGCGTAGTGGTGATGGGGAATGGTAACTTTTTATCTAATACCTTTATTACTAACGGTGGTAATTTAGATTTAGGTTTAAATATCGTGAACTGGCTAGCAGGTGACGATAAGCTCATTACTATTCAACCTATGCCACTCAAAGACATTAATATGACCATTCCAGATACTGATACCGGCCGGATTGTCGCATGGACAGTGTTTCATGGCTTTCAGTACTTTATACCGCTGGGCATGATGATTGCTGGTTTTTTCTTTTGGTGGAAACGTAGGAAAGCCTAAATTAAGTTCATTAAAGCTTTGTTAAACAGCTAGTTGTTAATTTATTAGAGAGTAATGCATGAAAAAACGTTGGTTACTTAATTTAGTGATGTTTTGCGTTGTAGCAGGTTTGGTCGCATTTTTATATTTGCGCCCAAAACCAGGCACAGAACAAGAAAATATCTATGAAGTATCCAATTATAAACTATCAGAATTCAACGCAATCAGCGTTGAATTCCCAGCTAAAGCCGCCGTGACGTTTGAAAAAGTGAATGGCTTATGGCGCCTTACTGCGCCACATCAAACCCGTGCTGATCAGCCTTCGGTGCAACGTATTTTGTCGATTATTGCGGCAAAAACACAAGATAAAATTGTCAGCACTGATTTAGAAAAGTTTGGACTCAATAATCCGTTACTAAAACTAAAGCTATTTAGAGATAAAACGAATGTAGAAGAGTTTTTATTCGGAACCTACAATCCGGTGACTGATGAACAGTATGTTTCTCATAAAAATGTAATCTATCTATTGCCTAATATTTATGCAGAAGCTGCCTCAACACAAGTAATTGAAATGGTAGATAAAGCACCATTAAAACCCACAGAAAAAGTAGTGGGCTTCGACTTTTCAAGATTAGAGCAATGGGAAATCGTCAGGCTTAATTTAGATTTGGTTGCCGGCAATTGGAAAGTGTCTATTCCTACGGCTAAGCCGGATCAAAACGAGTTGAATGAATGGCTAGATTATTCATGGGTACACACCTTTGCAAAGTCAGTTGAGTTTTATACCCCTGATCGTAAAGCCGTCTATCCATCGTTTGAAGTCAAATTAGCCGATGGTAAAAAAGTGCATTTTGATAAAATTCAAGAGTCACCAGAGCTGTTGTTAGGTCGTCCTGATGAAGGTTTAATCTACCATTTTGCGGCAGATAGTGGCTTCACGATGTTGAATCCACCTATCAATCTGCCCAATTAATTTAATTAACGAATCAAAATAGCTATTCTTTAGAAGATAGGGCTGATGCCAGAACTCCCAGAGGTTGAGACTACGCGTCGCGGACTTTTACCGCTCGTTGGTCTAACGGTAAAGTCAGTCGCTATTCGTCACGCCACGTTGCGCTGGCCAATCCCACAGCATTTAATTCAGGCGTTGCCCCAACAAACTCTGCACGGTCTCACGCGCCGTGCTAAATACATCTTGTGCGAGTTTGATACGGGTGCTCTGTTGTTACACCTTGGTATGTCAGGGCGTATCTGCTTATTAGATTGCAACTACCCGCCAGAAAAACATGATCATTTTGATATTGAATTCATTGATGGTCAAGTCTTGCGGTTGCGTGATCCAAGGCGTTTTGGCGCTGTGCTGTGGATTGATAATAAAAGCAATGACCATGTGCTATTAAATAGCCTAGGCCCAGAACCTTTAGAAGATGGCTTTAATGCCAAGTATCTACAGAAAGCATTAAGTAATAAATCACTCGCTATTAAGAGTGCCATTATGGATGGTCATGTAGTTGTGGGTGTAGGTAATATTTATGCATCAGAATCACTATTTCGCGCCCGTATTCACCCAGAAACATCAGCTAAAAAACTAAGTTTGGCCAAATGTGAGCGCTTAGTCACAGAAATAAAATCCACCTTGAATGACGCGCTTAGAGCAGGTGGTAGTAGCTTACGAGACTTCTTTGGAACAGATGGTAATCCAGGATATTTTCAGCAAGCGTATTTTGTGTATGCAAGGACGGATGAGCCGTGTAAGGTCTGTACTAACCCCATCAAATGCATACGAATCGGGCAAAGATCTACATTTTATTGTGAGCAATGCCAAAAACGGTAGTAACTTTTTATGAGAACCAACTGGTCAATTTGATAGGAACGAGTTTTTACGTACTTTGATGCTTATGTTCTTTTGTAAAATCTAGTTATTTCGTTCTTAACACCAATAGCCAGTCCGTATCGCCATCTGCATTTTTGCTAGGCGGGCTAAATTTAAGTATGCCCTTGTTGGTAAACGGTGCTTCAGCAATTAGTTTTTCTATTCCATCAGCAGGGTCGAACCAGCTTGCGTAGACCGGTTGGGGGAATTTATCCATCTTAACTGTCACTGGCTTGAGCGATAGTAGGTAGTAAAGTGCCAGAGTCATATCGGTTGTAGCGGCTGTTGCCACCGGGTGCTCACGTGCCATTGAGGGTAGAAGCAACTGTATGATTTTATCTAGCCAACTCGCCTGATTGCCAGCGCCTTGCAACCGATGCCACGGTAAAGTTAAAAGGAGTTTTTTAGCTTTAGCAAGCTGGCCAGCGCCAGGGAGGTGCATCGCTTCATCCCAAGGCGTTACACCCCAGTTATTGCCATTGGGGGATAAGCCGAATGGCCGGCCAGATTCATTTACCTGCCATACACCGTTTGCACCATAGGTATGTCCTGCGCAGCCACTGTTTAATAAATGTGCCCAAAAGGCTTCTCTAACGTTACGTGTAGTGACTGAGGGTGAAATGGCAAGTGCCTCGTAGCGTGACTCTCCGCAAATGATAGGCATGGTAGGTTTGGTTCGCCAGCCTCGAATGGCTTTTGCCGCATGCCGCTTTGTGGCGGCGCGGTGGCCAGTTTGCTGCATTTCAAAATCCAGCAGTTGTGGGTCGTTAACCGATTCGCGTGCACTTTTCTGCGGGTGTGTTGTGATTAGACGTTGAAAGCCATCTATTTGACGTAAATGGCGGATGACTTCTGACCATTCCTGCTTAAGTAATTTTCTCTCAGAAATTTTATCAGGAGAGAGATACCAAGGCATTGTTTGTTCACCCGCCGCAGCCCATACGACTGGCAGTGCACCCCAGCGAGCGACTAAATAACGCCAGTGCTGTTTCATTTTTTCGGTACCAAGCCAAGGTAGATGGTAACCCCAAGCGCCGAGGATGCAGGGCACAATACCTTGCTCCACGAGATGCATAACTCTACGGTCTGCATCGTCGAAAAATTTCGGCCGAATGGCTGAGTAGCCGGTTTCCCACGGAAATCCACTTTCACTGGCACCACGTTCGTCGAAGGCAGGCATATCTGGGTAAAGCCCAGCAACAATCTGCACAACGTTAAAGCCTTTCAATTTACGGTCATTGCTTAGCGTTTGGAACGATTCAGGCCAAGTTAAGCGTTTCGTTAGACCCATCCACCAAGTGTCCCCAAGCCAAAAGAAAGGTGTGCCATCGGCATACGCAAAATGACGCCTATCATTGGCTATACGCAGAGGCCCATGGCGTAATAAAGGATTCTCACCTGAGTAAGATTTTATCTCTATAACACCTGTGCGATTATGCAAGCTAGTATTCTGTGGGTCGCTGCAGTGGGTCACAAAGTTATGAGAGCCCGTCACCGGAGATGCATAACGTACCCGCCAAATATTGCCGCCAGCCCAAAAGGCAGGCACGCGGCGCTGAATACCTGAAGGCTCTGTAAAAAGAGCATCTAACTCCACTGAGCTGAATGGGTCTTCATAAGTGACTGACGACTCAAACTCAATTTCGATCATTACATTGGATTTAGTGGCAATACTTACTTGGCTCATTTTGATTTGCTTATAAGAAAACTGTCATTCTGAATGTTGGGAGACGTGTGGTAAAACCATGGCAAAAACTACAGACAGTGCATTTATAAAAACCAAACAACCAGTATGCTTACTAGTTGTAGCAATACTAGCGAAATCACCACTAATGTTAACCTTTTCTGCCAGCGCGCCTGTTTTTGCTGTGTTTTGATCAGCATATTAATCGCCTCTCTAATTGGTGTATCTTGCTCAGCATGTGTTTGCTGTGTTAAAAATTGATGCACCAAACGTGGCATTTGTGGCAGATTTTTTGCCATGTTCGGGAGTTCTTTTTTGAGTGTGTTCACTACGCTACGCCAACCTATTTGTTCACTCATCCAGCGGTTTAAAAATGGTTTGGCCGTTTGCCATAAGTCAATATTCGGGTCTAAATCACGCCCTAAGCCTTCGATATTCAACAGGGTTTTTTGCAACATGACTAACTGAGGTTGTATCACCACGCCGAAACGGCGCGACATTTGAAATAAGCTTAAAAGCGTGCGGCCGAATGAAATATCCTTAAGTGGCTTGTCAAAAATAGGCTCACAAATAGCGCGTACTGCGGTTTCTAGCGCCTCTACATTGGTATCTTTTGGTACCCAGCCAGATTCAATATGCGCAACAGCAACATCGCGATAATCACGATTAAAAAAAGCGAGAAAGTTACGTGCTAAATAGTATTTATCCGTCTCACTTAACGTTCCCATAATGCCGAAATCTAGTGCAATGTAGCGGCCATCATCGGCTACTTGTATATTGCCAGGATGCATATCGGCATGAAAAAACCCGTCTCTAAATACTTGGGTGAAGAATATCTCTACGCCATCATGTGCCAGCTTAGTGATGTCCAACCCTTTAGCACGCAAGATGTCGATTCTGCTAACAGGTGTGCCGTACATGCGTTGCATCACCATCACTTGTTCACGACACCAATCCCAATAAACTTCCGGTACAAGTAAGTTTTTATCAGGGAAATTACGTGCAAGCTGTGTGCAATTAGCAGCCTCTAAAGTTAAATCCAGTTCGCTATGGGTGTGGGTAGCAAACTCTGTAACGACTTCGCGTGGCTTAAGTCGCTTCCCTTCAGCTGAAAGAGATTCCAGTAGCCATGCCGCGGTATCCAGTAGCATCAAATCTTTGTTAATCACATTGGCAATACCAGGGCGTAACACTTTTACTGCTACCGGCGTGCCATCCAACAAGTGTGCAAAGTGTACTTGTGCAACGGAGGCGCTGGCAACGGCTGTTTCTTCAAAATCTGCAAAGACTTGATTTAATGGCAAGTTATAAGTTTGTTGGATTGTATTTTCAACCTCAGAAAATGCAAAAGGCGGTACCTGATCTTGTAGTTTTGCTAACTCATCCGCAATATCCAGCGGAATCAAGTCGCGTCGTGTGGAAAGCATTTGACCAAATTTAACAAAAATTGGACCTAACGTTTCGAGGGCTAATCTGAGTCTTGCGCCACGTGATTGATCTTTGTTGCGCCAAAATAATAGGCCATTGATGAGGCCTTGCAGCGGTTTTAATTTAGTGTGGCTTAGAATGAATTCATCTAAGCCAAATCTTAATGCGATGTAAATAATGTAAAAAAGCCGAAAAATGCGCATAAGTTATTGGTTGTTATCAGCAGCTGTGCTGTTGGAGTTTAGTTTTTGACTGAGTTTTTGTATTTTTTTCTCAAGTCGCGCTGTATCGGCACGCAAGGTATCAACTTGCGCATTAAATTCTTCTACATGCCGTTTTTTTGCAATCATCGGTTTTTCTTCTTGCCAGTACTCGCTCAACATTTCCGTCAGGTTGGTAGTGGTTTCTTTAACGGTATGAGCTGTTTTGCGGCCAAATTCGCCTATTTTATTAGCCGGCACATCACCCACAATCTTGCTTAAATCGTCCTCGTAATCCCAACGCATATTGGCAAATACCTTAGCTAATTCGGATGCAAAATGTGTATCACCTTCAATGTTAATTTTTAATTTGGCTGACTCATCTTTAGCGATTAAACGTAGCACCAGGCTAGGTGGAATGGTCACAATAGCATCTGGAACATTGGTTTCGCCAGCAACGGCTAAACTGCCGTTCTCTAAAATAACTAGTGTAGTGCTTACCAAGCTGACGTTAAATTGCACAGACTTGCCTGCAAAAGGCTGCAACATAGCGTTTGCCCAACTATTTTGGGTAATGAGGTGTTGCAATACGCGGGTAGATAAAGTCTTTAACATGATGGTTTGATTAGATTTAGCCTAAGGTAAATTTAACTTGGCTTAAGTTTTATAGCCTTTGTGCAGCGCCACCACACCGGCAGCTAAGTTATAGTAATCTACTTTGCTTAATCCCGCGTCAGTCATCATTTGTTTGAGTGTTTCTTGGTCGGGATGCATGCGAATCGATTCTGCCAGATATTGGTAACTTTCTGAATCCTTAGCTAGCAATTTACCCATGAATGGCAATAGTTTAAACGAATACGCATCATAGATTTTGGATAGTGGCTGCCATATTTTTGAAAACTCTAGTACTAACAATCGGCCACCCACTTTAAGAACACGTTGCATCTCGGTTAAAGCTAACTCTTTGTGCGTCATGTTGCGTAAACCAAAAGCTACAATGACGCAGTCGAAATGATTGTCTGGAAACGGCAGTTTTTCAGCATCACATTGCAGGGCAGGCACACTCAATCCAGCATCTAACATACGATCACGGCCTACACTCAGCATAGAAGCATTAATGTCAGTAAGTATTACTTGACCATCAGTACCCACTTTTTGTGCAAATAGTTTTGACAAGTCGCCGCTGCCACCCGCAATATCTAACACCTTATCACCTTGCTTAATACCACTGATTTCAACGGCAAAACGCTTCCAGCCGCGATGCAGTCCAGCGGACATCACATCGTTCATCAGGTCATATTTACTTGCGACAGAATGAAAAACTTCGCCGACTTTTTTTGCTTTATCAGCTTCAGCGACTGTTTTGTAACCAAAATGTGTATTTTGTTCAGTTGTCATGGTGTTTTTCTGCTCAATTGATTATTTCTAGTTTGCTGGAAATACAAGTTTTCTGTTGATGCCGAGTCGCGATTATTTGCGTTTTACGCCTGCAGCACTTAGTTTTCCTAAATATTCTAACCACAGCGCTTCGTAATCGCGACCTAAATCATATAAGTAATCCCAAGAGTACAAGCCTGTGTCGTGACCGTCAGAGAACACTAACTTGACTGCATAATTGCCAACTGGTTCTATTGCGGTGATGTTCACATCTTCTTTACCGACTTGCAACGTTTCCTGCCCATGACCATGGCCACGAACTTCAGCTGAGGGTGAATAGACTCGCAAAAACTCGCAAGACAACATGCATTCCATGTTGTTATCAAATTTTATTTCTAATAATCGTGATGCTTGGTGCAAACGAATATCAATTGGGCGAGGTGAGTTTTGGGTGAGACCACTCATAATGTTTTATTAAGCTTTAAAACTAAGATGATAACAGAACCACATACTTTGCTGATGTTGCTGCAAGCCACTCAGTGACATAAACACCATAAAATTTATTAAACTTAAACCGCTCATCTAGAAAATGAGTCCGCTTGTCTGAATTTGAATGAAATCGCCTGAATTGTTCACTGAATCAGTTGATTCTTCTCACAATAATGATAGAGTTCTAATACATATAAATGGTTTAGGACCATCATGGCTAAAAGCATGAGTAATACTAAGTCTAATAGTAAATTAGCACATCAGTTTGAAGCATACTCTGAATGGCGAAAAGCCTTGGTGGACACTATTTGTGACTATCGTAACTGGCTGAATGAACAAGAGCTTAACGATGCACAAATTGATCAACGCATACACCAATTACTAGAGCGCTTGCGTGAAGACAAGCTGAATGTGGCTTTTGTTGCAGAGTTTTCTCGCGGTAAATCTGAGCTTATTAACGCTATTTTCTTTGCAAATTATGGGCAACGCTTGCTACCGTCTAGTGCTGGTCGCACGACTATGTGCCCAACAGAATTGTTATACGACAAGTCTAAGCCTAGTTCAATTATGTTGTTGCCGATTGAGACACGTCTTTCAGATGCGACCACGACTGAATATAAACGCTATCCTGAAGAGTGGAAAACTGTTCCGTTCGATATTGATAATAATGACAGCATGGTTGCCGCTTTTAGAGAGGTGAGCAATACAAAATCAGTCACTGTGTTAGAAGCCGAAAAATTTGGCTTGTATGACCCAAACAGCGCTGACGACGCCATGAGTGTCAATAAAGATGGCAGTATTGATGTGCCATGCTGGCGTTATGCAATGATTAACTTCCCTCACCCTTTACTTGAGCAAGGTTTGGTAATTCTAGATACACCAGGTCTTAATGCGATTGGTACGGAGCCCGAATTAACACTTAACATGTTGCCGAATGCGCACGCGGTATTGTTTATTCTAGCGGCTGATACAGGTGTGACTAAATCTGAAATAGATGTGTGGCGCCAATATATTAGCGGTACGCGCTGGAAACAAAAAGGCCGCTTGGCGGTGTTGAATAAAATCGATGGTCTTTGGGATGAATTAAAGAACGAAGACGAAATTGAAAAAGAAATCACTAAACAGATCAAAACAAGTGCTGAACTGCTTGGACTAGAGAATAAGCAAATATATCCAATTTCAGCACAAAAAGCTTTGTTAGCTAAAGTAAACGGCGATGATGAGTTGCTCATTAAAAGTCGTATTTTAGAGCTAGAAAAAGCACTTTCAGATGAGTTGATTCCATCTAAGAAAGAAATTGTGCGTGATAACACGCAAAATGAAATTGAAGATTTAATTGCGAATTCGCACATCATTCTTGAGGCACGTTTTTCAGGTATTAATGATCAGTTGGTTGAGTTACGTGGTTTACGTGGTAAAAATGAAGATGTTGTAGAGCATATGATGAACAAGGTCAAAGTTGATAAAGAAAACTTTGAAAAAGGCCTACAGCGCTTTCAAGCCTTGCGAAGTATTTTCTCGCAACATGCAAATCGCTTATTTACTTTATTAGGTATGGAAGCATTGAAATCTCATGTGCATGGCACGCGTGAGACCATGGTCAAAGCCAGCTTTACTAAAACGATTCGTGCAGCGATGGATGGGTTTTTTAGTGAATTAAAAGGGCGTTTACTTTCATCTGATACTCAAATTGATGAAATTAAAAAAATGATGGATGTGATGTACGATAAGTTTGCCAAAGAACATGGCTTACGTAAATCAGAACCACCAACTTTTTCAACTTTACGCTATCAAAAAGAGTTGGCTAAATTAGAACGTGCTTATAAAGAGCAATTTAATACGGCGTTCAATATGATTGCCAATGAAAAAATGACGCTTACTAGCAAGTTCTTTGAGACTTTAGCCAGCCGTGTAATTCATGTATTTGAGGTGGCTAATCGCGATATTGAAAATTGGCTGAAGGCAGTAATTGCGCCAATGGAATCACAAGTGCGTGAGCATCAACTGCAATTACGTCGTCGCTTAGAAAGTATCAAGCGTATTTATAAAGCTACTGATACTTTGGAGGATCGTATTTTAGAGTTAGAGGCGATTGAAAAGAGCATACAAGCACAGATGGATGACTTGAAAGTATTGCGTATGCACATGAAAAATGCTCTGGCATTTGAGCCGGAAGAAAACATTAAAGCCGCATAAGGTGGTATTCGCAACACAACAAAAAAGGCTGCATTGCAGCCTTTTTTGTTGTGAATTAACTTAAAGTTTAACTTGTTTTAGCAAGTGAAATTAATGGCTCGCCAACATTAATGTTTTCATTTTTTGCATAGCTTTTTGCTCAATTTGACGAATACGCTCAGCAGAAACACCAAATTCATCAGCGAGTTCATGAAGTGTCATTCCACCTTTATCTTGTAACCAGCGCGCTTCAACCACACGGCGACTACGATCATCAAGGTTTTGTAACGCATTTGCAAGGCCAGTTGTTTGTGCAGCTTCAGCTTGTTTAGCTTGAATTACTTCAAGCGGCGCAAGACTTTCATCTTGCAAATAAGCAATTGGACTATATTGGTCGTCACTATCATCATCAATATTCGCTTCTAATGAAATTTCATGACCATCTAAGCGAGCTTCCATTTCTAGCACTTCTTCAGGTTTCACATTGAGTTCTCGTGCGATATGGGCCACTTCACTCGGTTGAAGACTATTAAGGCCAGTTCTCATACTGCGTAAATTAAAGAACAATTTACGCTGTGCTTTAGTCGTGGCGATTTTTACTAAACGCCAGTTACGCACGATATATTCGTGCATCTCTGCTTTAATCCAATGCATTGCAAAAGAAACTAGACGTACGCCACGCTCTGGGTCAAAACGTTTTACCGCCTTCATGAGACCAATATTACCCTCTTGGATAAGGTCTGATTGAGGCAGGCCATAGCCATTGTAGCCGCGCGCAATGCTGGCTACTAAGCGTAAGTGTGAAACAATGAGCTGTCTGGCTGACTCTAAATCATTTTCATTTTTGAATTTTACGGCCAGCGAATACTCTTCTTCTGCGGTGAGAATAGGATATGACTTAATGGCTCTAGAATAATGCTCTAGGCTATCCGTCGCGGTTAATACTGGTAATGTTAATGCGTTACTCATTAAAATTTAATCCTCCAATAGGTTGCATTTTAGCACTCTACATCAGAGAGTGCTAGAGGGTAAAAAGTTTCAATTAATTTTGAATGATCTAAACAATTAAAGTTGTTAACCAGAAAATTAAGTCATGTTTCTGTTTTGTGACATTAAAGTTGGTAACCATTGCATTTAAGTTGGTAACCACTAAATGTATAAAGTCGGTAACTAAATGTGACTTTTATTTGATTGGTAAATTCAGAAATATTGATACTAATAATGAAATTTTGTATCAACATATAAATTCTTACTCAGTTATTGGAATTATTAATTAAGACAGCGCTTGTCAGTGATAATTGACGCATCAGCAATGCATCAATATCTTCTAGTAGTTGCCCGTTCGAAACCATACTTATTAGCAATTGCATCGTCTAGTGCATGATGTGCTCAATATGCGGCCAGTCAAAACGGATTGCATGAGTCCACACTTTTACCTTATCTTCAAAACTTTCGATCCAAGTGCACAAACTCTTCGCGACCTCTCCATAAGGCATCAGGTAGTCCCCACCTTCTAATCTTCACTAATCATTTCGTTAGGCTCAGTATCTGAATTTTGCTGAAGCTTAGTAAACTAGCAATCAAAAAAATATTAATCATATATATAACTACACGGCCTGTAATAGTTATTGTAACAGCAGTGAAAGACAAAAAATGATAGTCGATAAAGCAATATTATGAGTGTAACTGAGGTTTTCAGCCAATAATAGACGTTAACTTTGATCCTCTTTTTTCACCATAATAATAATGATATGGTGGGAATTCAATTGTGGATGTCAGCTATCGGCCTTGAATTCAACTGATCGATGCAACACACTAAAAACTGCGTAAGCAGAAGGAGTGTTGCAAATGAAACAACGTCCGAGAATCTATTACACAGCAACACAGAAAGCTTTAATGTGGGATCGCTGGCAAAAAGG
>JANOHT010000277.1:0-11453 GCA_031406605.1 Methylotenera sp.
ACTGGTTTGATTTTAATTTCTGATGACGGGCAATTTATTCACAAAATGAGTTCGCCTAAACATAAAGTACCTAAAGTGTATGAAGTGACCTGCAAACACGCAGTTGATGAAGCCCAAATTGCACACATTTTAAAAGGTGTGCAATTGGTGGATGAAGATGCACCCATTGCCGCACTAGCCTGCACAAGGGTCAGCGACCATATCATTCACATGACGCTGGCAGAAGGCAAATATCATCAGGTAAAACGCATGGTCGCGGCCATTAGCAACCGTGTTGAAGGCTTAAAACGGATACAAATCGGTGAGTTAAAGTTACCAGATGACTTAGCCGTTGGCGCTTGGCGCTGGCTAACTGCAGATGACATGGCTAAATTAAATCCAAAATAGCTAAACAACAATAAAAATCGTTTGATACGTTAAGCAGAAGTTATTTTTAATATTTTTTAAGGACAACTCTAATGAAAATTTTAAATGTTTTCTTAAGCTTATTTGTATTAATGCCTATCAGCCAAAACATATCAGCACAATCCATGCGTGAGCGCATCGAAGAACGGCTAGCCAACCGTCAGCTTGCTGACGACTTGAACCTAGAAGATAAAAAATCTAATGGCAAAGCCTTCATCCCCGAAAACGCCACTGTACAGCGCGACATTGCCTACGACAAAGACGAAGCCCAGCGCTTTGATGTTTATATTCCACAAAATGTGCATAATGCCCCTGTAATATTCATGGTGCATGGCGGTGGCTGGCGACGTGGCGATAAAGCCATGAGCCGCATGGTTGAAAATAAAGCAAAACGCTGGCTACCTAAAGGCATTATTTTTGTTTCTATCAATTACCGCATGCTGCCAAAAGCTGACCCGCTGGTGCAAGCCAATGATGTAGCTTTGGCACTAGCCAAAGCGCAAGCACTAGCGTCAAGTTGGGGTGGAGATGCAAAACGCTTTGTCATCATGGGGCATTCTGCCGGCGCACATTTAGTTGCACTCATTACCGCCAGTACAACAATCGCCAGACAACAAGGTGTACAACCATGGCTGGGCACGGTACTACTTGATGGTGCAGCTTATAATGTTGAAAAAAGTATGTCTAGCAAACATCTGCCTTTATACGACAAGGCGTTTGGCAAAGATGAGAATTTTTGGCGCGGCGTTTCACCTAGCTATCAACTCACACAAAAACCGTTACCCATCTTAGCCGTATGCTCTACCACACGAAAAGATCAACCATGCTTGCAATCACAAGCGCTGGTTGACCAAGCAAAATCAATGGGTGGAGTAGCAAGCGTATTGCCAGTTGCAATGTCACATCGTGAAATTAATGAAGACTTAGGATTACAAAGCGCCTATACCGATGGAGTAGAAAACTTTTTACGGTCACTTGGTTTGCCACTTTGAGTATTTAAATGAATCATAGGTTAATTGGTCAGCGAACGCTATGTAATAACTTAAGCTACCGAGTAGCACATGCTAACTGCGGATGATATGATAAAACTTAGTATAAAATCAAAAACTCGCTGAGATTAGCTAGGTATGCTGGAAAATTTAATTAGTTTAATTTAGGTGTGATAAAACTAAATATCCCATTAAATAAATAATAAATGATATTTCAAGATATAAATATTATATCCACCTGCCCCAATAAAAGATTAAGTTCTTTTTTTGGGTCTACTTTACGTTAGGCAGCTTACTGGAGATTCAAATGGAAGCTACAGCTTGGTCGAGTGGTGGTGGCATCTTCGGCATCCGAGTCGGCATACCGAATCGAGACAAGTATTTTGTCCGTTCCTGGAACCTGATTGAGGTTGAGGTCGATGGCCATTTTTTCAAATTTAGACTTACTCCGGGATTCTGGAATCAGTGCCCGGAGTTCCGCGACGCAGGCAATACGACTATCCGAGATTGGCTGCAACGGCACCACACGATTGATTGGCCAAGCCGTCAGCCGCCACGGTTTCAACTGCATCCGCTAGGTGGTGCTCGCTTTCGCCTTGGCGCTTAGAGTCAGTATGGTTTCCGAATACCCTGTTTGCAAGAAGCGCACTCGCTTTGCGTTTTTTGTGTTTCGAGCTCTTTGGGCTCAGTCAGCCTTTCGCCTAACCAAGCGTTGCAGTGGATCGCCTTCGGCGTCCACTGAACTCATACGTTAATGCGCAGAAGACATCATTGATAATCCTATTCATCCACGGTATGGGTCGTTCCCCAGCTTCTGGTTGGCCGCTGTTGCTTCAATTGCATCAAGCTGGATTCAAAACCAGCACATTCGGCTATTTGGCTACATTTGAAAAATTTGACTCAATCACTGCTCGCTTGAGAAAACGAATCTCACTACTTGCGTCTTCCGGTGATTACGTTGTGATAGGACACTCATTAGGCGGAGTACTGCTTCGAGTAGCACTCAACACTCTGCCTAAAGGCACTAAACTGCCACAGCACGTTTATCTGCTAGGGTCGCCAATGCAGCCTTCACGCATAGCAACAAAACTTAAAAATAATATAATTTATCGTGCAATTGCAGGAGACTGCGGACAGTTGCTCGGTTCATCTGAACGCATGGAAGCAATTGGTCTCCTCACTGTGCCAACAACATGCATCGTTGGCATACGTGGTATTGCAATCTCGCGTAGATTATTCAACAACGAAGTAAACGATGGCATCGTTTCTGTTTCTGAGGTAAGTGCACCATGGGTTTCGAGCGTTGTAGAAGTACCAGTTGTCCATACGCTATTGCCATCAAGTAAGCTAGTAGCTAAGATTATCATGCAAGAGATGGTTGAGAGTACAGGCTAAGGCTCTATTCCAGCCTATCGTATTCTGTGACGAATGAATAAAACATGAGGAACTATATAAATTGCCACTAAATTATTTTCCACTAAACTATTTTGCTCGCTTAAAAGTTGGCAAGCTCATTCTGTGGTGCTATCTAATTTGGTATCTTGTCACGCTTTACAATTACTTCGACCCATCACCTAGTATTTGGCTTAACTCTCTTGGCATCAGTATCGTTATCGGCTTTGCTCTGCTTCTTAGCGTGAGTGACTCAAGTCCAAAATCACCAGACCGATGGCAAACTTTCAGGCTTTTTCTGATGCCATTTTGTGTTTCAAGTTTTTCATCACTCATTAAGGGGCATGGGTTCATACTCATCGCACCACCAGTTCTTTCTGAGCTGGCACTCTCTTTTGGTAGCTGTGTAACTTTCGTGGTCTTTGTTTTTATACTTAAGCTCTTTGATCGTAGCGGTCGCATCTAATCCATCTGTCAAGCGGGAGAAGCTAAAGCTCACGTAGGCACAATAACTAAAAAGCATCTTAGACCACATGCTGTGCTATCTTATTTTGATGAAACTTACTTTAACTTAATACGCACTAAGGTTTTTAATTAGCTCATCATTTATTTAGAAAGGCTACGCAATGGCTATAGGCTGGATCTCTTTACTAAGTGCCGTTCCCTGGAAAGACGTCATATCGACTGCGCCAGCGATTGCAGATGGCGCAAAAAAACTGTGGAATACTGTGACAAAAAAAGCACCACTTGAAAACACCCCGACAATTGAAATCCCTGTGACCGCATCGACTGATTCAGAAACCATTTCAAAAATCTTATTAAAGTTTAACTCCTTGGAGGCTACGGTGACTGATCTGCATAAACAAATGTTAGCGTCTTCCGAATTGATTCAAGCTTTAGCTAATCAAAATACCGAGCTAATTAAACGAGTTGAAGCTAATCGTGTTCGATTACGGTGGATTTATGGGATTGTATTTGTATTAGTGATAGGCGTTGCGATTGTATACTTCAAGCTAATGTAAGCATTGATATAAAGCAAGCTCCTATCTTCTGCACATTCGCGCTAGTGTATTTATTAGATCAATTCATGAGAAATATATTTTTATTTGTTTTAGCAATTTTACTGACCGCGTGCATGGATCAACCTGAGGGCGTAGTTGCAATCAAAAGTGTTGATGCGAACCAATATCTGGGCACTTGGTATGAAATTGCAAGACTTGATCACTCATTTGAACGTGATTTAGAAAAGGTGACTGCTACTTATAGCATGCGCGATGATGGCGGTATTAAAGTCGTTAATAGAGGCTTTAACGCTAAGAAAAATCAATGGAAAGAGGCTGAAGGTAAAGCTTACTTTATTGATGCTGCTAATACAGATAAGACTAACACCGGTCGATTAAAAGTATCTTTTTTCGGACCATTCTACGGCGCGTATAACATTATAGAACTCGACAAACCATACTATAACTATGTGATGATTTGCGGGCCGGATAAATCTTATTTTTGGATTTTGTCGCGCACCCCACAATTAGCTTATCCTATTAAGCAGCATTTAACGGCTAAAGCTAAAGAGTTGGGTTTTGCAACGGATCAACTTATTTATGTAAACCAATCAACTGAAGCGACTGATTATGAGGCTGGCAGACACGTGAGATAACAAAGAAGCCATATTCCCTGCTTGGAAATATGGCTTCTAACAACTTATTAAACTAAAAACCGGATTATTTTTAGTAATCGTTTAATTGCCAACTTTAATTTCCAAGTTATTTTTAACAGAGGTTACGCCACCAACTGAACGTACCACTTCTTCGGCTTTCATCTTTGCCGCTTCATTATCTACAACACCACTTAAAGTCACTTCGCCTTGACGCGTTTCTACGCTGATTTGTAAAGTCTTTAAATTTTCAGTGCGTAAAATTGCGGCTTTAGCTTTAGTTGTAATCACGCTATCGTCAATGACTTCTCCCACACTTCTCTTTTCTTCTGCTACAACCATGTTACTTTCTTGCTCACCTACAACTGCATCGGACTGATTTGGCTGCATTGGGTTTGACTGGGTCACGTTTGCCTGAGCGGCTACTGGCCATGCACCCGTCTTGTAGTAAATATATTCATTTTGATCGATAGTGCCGTCATGGTCAGCATCGGCTTTTGCAAAAGTTTTGCTGTTGAATGCTTTGCCTTTCATGGCTTCATTCGGCATCACTAAACCGTTACCAGAGGTATCAAGCTTAGAGAATTCAGCAGCCACTGGCGTTTGCCAATCAGTCTCTGTATAAGTATCAGTCGCTGTAGCGTTCGTTGCTATTACACCTAATGCTAAAGAGATTGCTAATGTTGCTGCATTTAATCTGTACACGTTTTTCATAGTTAATACTCCTTGTTGATAATGGGGAGATATTACGTGACCGATTTGTATAAAAAAATCCAGAATATGCTGATAATTTTGTAAGAAATTGCCTACATTTAATGAATTATGAAATAAAAAAAGCCACCGACTTAATGCAGGTGGCTTTTTTTCATGGCTTAACTATATTTCAAGCACGGATCTCTAAACTATTTTTAACTGACTTAACACCATTCACTTTTGAAACGACTTCTTCCGCAATGGCTTTAGCTGACTCACTGTCTACAAAGCCGCTTAAAATCACTTCACCTTTGTGCGTTTCTACACTGATTTGTAAGCTTTTTAAACCTTTGGTGCGTAGAATTTCTGCTTTCGCTTTAGTAGTAATGATGCTATCTGCCACTGCGATTCCAGTGACTTTGCTTTGCGCAGCAGATTTGTAATTAGCATATTCTGCTTGATCTAACGTACCGTTATGGTCAACATCAGCTTCAGCAAAATTTTGTTTAGTAAATAGTTGGTCTTTAGCCACTTCAGCATCGGTTAAAGTTTGGCTATTGTCAGCATCAAGCTTTTTAAATTCGACTGCAAGTGAAGTTTGTACTGCTTGAACCGTACCTGTATCAAGTGCCATTGCGCGTAGGGCGGTGGCACCGAATCCCAAAGCGAATACAAGCATGGCTATTTCTAAAGGGTGAATTCTTTTCATGTTATGGCTCCGTAATATAAAAGCAAAACAACTATTTCCTACCTGTTTTGCAGTGATGCCATATTACTTAAACCCTAACGCCAGAAACGTCCTACAAATGCTGATTATGTTGTAAGAAATTGACTACAGTGCTGCAACATCCAATGGAATCAACGCTCTTGTCAACACGCCCTTACCAGGCTCGCTCAATATTTCAAAATGTCCACCAATTGCCATGACACGATGACGCATGCCAGATAAACCATGCGTATTAGTATTTAGCGCTTTCATGTCTACACCAATACCATTATCTTCAATTTCAACTTTCAAGAATTTTTCATCGACCATCATATAAACAGAAATAGCTGTTGCTTTTGCATATTTGTTAGCGTTATTCAGAGTTTCTTGCACAATACGGTATGCAACCAAACTGATCGTTTCATTCAATTTTGTATTTTGATCAGGCAGCTCTAAGGTTAACCTCCATTGATTACGCTCTGCTGCATCATCAACGAGTGACTGCAATGCTGGCCAAAAACCAAAGGTAGATAACATGGCTGGATGCAACTCTTGCACGATATGGCGCTGATAGTTAATGCCTTGGTCTATGTAACGACTGGTTTTTTTGAGTTTATCAATTACATCTGGTGCAATGTCTTTCAGCTTTTTCATGACCCAAGCCATGTCCATTTTGGTTGCAGTAAAAATCGACCCTAGCTCATCGTGCAATTCTCGAGACAACTTTTGTCGCTCACGCTCTACATCGGCTTGGTAATCTAGTGCTAAGCTTCTGAGCAACTTCGTTTGTACTTGCAATTTTTTTTCATAAATCTCGTTCTCTCTCAACACTTGTTGTTGCAATTCACTTTTTACTGTAATTTCACCTAGCAACTGCTTAATCACTAACACCACCAGAAAAATAAGCAACATGGCGCCAGCAATCACCGAGGTACGTGCCAAGAGAATCTTGTTGTCACGTTTTTTTTCCAAGTCATCCAGATCACTATATTGATTCTTGATAAGCGTATCTGTGTATTGCATGAAGTTGGTCATTTCAACAATGCCTTCATCTAAATTCAGCACCTGCTTGGCTACTACCGACTTTCCTGTTCTAGTTAAGTTGACCGACACTTTCATTTCAGCGGCTTTTGATTCCAGACTTTTAGAAATCGCTTTTAACCATTCACGATCTATTACCTGATCTTTGCCGGATGAAGTACGAATTACAATCGATTCAATCTTTTCAATGTTATCTCTTGCATCATTAAGCGCTTTGTTAAATGGGGCTAAGTACACGTCACGTTTAGTAAATAAGTAGCCACGCTGTGCGCTCTCCGCTTGGTACAAATTAGCTTTTAATTTATTAAGCGTAATGATATTGGTCCTGACTTGGCCAATGACGCCATTTTGACGACTAATTGACGTAATCCAATAGTCTGTAAATATCACAGATACCATGGTAATTAACAATGCCGCTGCCAGCATTGCGATAGTGCGTCCGCCAAGAATAGCGATGATCTTTTCGAACCAATGCCAAAATTTTGCCAATACGAGCTGAATGCTTTGCCAAATAATTTTCACGGTTTTGTTTTTCTCACTGGGTTACTTAACAATTTAAAGAATCGCTAAAAGTTAAGCTGAGTTTAAGGTTGTCGCATTTTCATGGTTATTGCAAGCGCTGTAACAAAGCTCACACGTTTTGTAAGCATCTTCTTACAACTAAATCAGATTATAGCTGCTTAACTGAAATTCAGCAGCGCATTAAAATTCCTCTACAAGTAAGAAAGTAATATTTCGTCACGCAACATTGGACACTAAATTTTAGTTCAAGCTTGTTAAACCTCAAGGGGAAAGTCATGCTTTATTACGCAATCGTATTTTTTGTCATCGCCGTTATTGCTGGTTTATTTGGATTTAAAGGTGTTGAATCTGGTGCGACAAAGATCGCAAAAGTATTTTTCTTTATTTTTGTTGTGTTAGCCGTTCTTGTAGTGCTAGCGACATTGTTGGGTATTAGCCTGTTTGTATAATCGTTTAAATGATTTTTGTAAGTGTTTTCTTACAGCAGAATCAGATAATAGCTGCTGATGAAGAGCTATACATTTCAGTAAAGTAGATACCGTAAACTCTTTAGAAATATCCAGAATTTAGAAAGGAACTAAGATGCTTCATTACACTGTTGTGTTTTTCATCATTGCACTTATCGCAGCCGTTTTTGGCTTTGGCGGTATAGCTGCAGGTGCAGCTGGCATTGCAAAAATATTATTTTTTGTATTTTTAGCCATTACTATCATTTCATTTTTAATAGGCAACAAACGCTAATTACTTTCACACTAAGTAATTAGTACATTAGCTTTACTATTTTTTTATTCAATAAGGAATACATCATGTTTAACATCAACAAAAACTCAGAAGTTAAAAATATTTTAGACAAAGAAGCAGAATTGAAAGAAAACGTTTCGCAGTTTGTTGATCATGCGAAAGAGAATATTTATGACGCAGCTTCGGATATTAAAGTATCAGCATCTGATCTTGGTAACAAAATACAAAAACAAGGCAAAGATGCTAAAGAAGAAGCCTATCACGTAATTGATAGCTTAAAATCTTTATTGTCACAATATACAGACACTTCACGTGCGAATGAAATCAAAGATCAAATTGTAGACAAAGCCATTGAATTAAAAGGTGTCGTGCAAGATGAAATGACACATGCTAAAGACCGTACTGTGCAGACAGTGCATGATAAACCAATATTAAGTCTGGCTGTAGCACTTGGCGCTGGCGTGTTACTAGGTTACATTTTAGGTACTAAGCAATCACCTAAGTAATGTTTGGTTTTAAACCAAGTAATACTTAATAGTCACTAAATTTAATCTATGGAAAATTCACCATGTGGAAAACTGCTGCTAAATTACTCGTCGTTTTATTTTTACGTAACCGAATGAACCACGTTACAAGCAGTTTTGGCAGTCAATTTAGCGAAGTACAAGAAAATATTGCTGTCATGGCAGAAAGTCGTGCAGCAATATTTAAGCAAAACTTTAATCAAGATTTGCAACGCATGGTGAATAGCCTACTAGGCTATATGTTCATGTTGCTAGCTGCGGCATGTTCTGCATTAATCGGCTTAATGTGGTTGTTTGCAACCGCGTGGAGCAGCCCGAATCGAGACATTATCTTAGGAACCGCAATGATATTACCCATTTTAATTGGTGTAGGCGTTTTTGCTTATATCCGCTACTCATGGAAAAAAGAACCGCTATTTAACCAATCTATGAAACAAATTGAAAATGATTGGCTGGTATTTAGAGGTGGCTTAGATGGTACGGCAGACACTTCTGACGAGGCAAATAAGTAACTAAACCAGTAATTTAATCTAAAATAACATTCTGCCATTCCATACTATGTTCTAATGGCTGATTAGAACATAGTGGCAAGTTAACAGGTGTTAGCAATGAAAAAAATTTTATTAGTTGATGATCATAGTATTGTGCGCCAGGGCTTAAAAAACCTGATTGAGTTGGAATCTGACTTAGAAGTGACTGGCGAAGCAGCCTCGGGCGTTGAAGCCCTAAAACTAGTACGTAACAACAGCTACGATATTGTCGTTTTAGACATTTCAATGCCGGATAAAAACGGTGTAGATACCCTACACGACCTCAAACACATTGCACCGGACTTGCCCGTACTGATACTAAGCGGTTACGCAGAGCAGCAGTACGCGCTCAATTTGATTCGCAGTGGCTGTAAAGGCTACTTGTCTAAAGATGCGGATTCAGATGAAATCATCAAAGCAATCAGAACGATTGCAAATGGTAAGCGTTACATCTCAGCGGAACTTGCAGAGTTGATGTCTGACCAGTTAAGCCACCCTTCTGAAAAACAATTACATGAAACTTTATCAGACCGTGAATTTCAAGTATTTTTTAAGCTCGCTGGCGGTTTGAGCCCTACCGAAATTGCCACAGAACTCAATATCAGCATCAAAACAGTGAGTACCTATAGAACTAGGATACTTGAAAAAATGAGCTTAAAAACGAATGCTGATTTAACCTATTATGCGATCAAAAATGAGTTGGTTACGTGATTAACTTGTTGCTGTATCGCATGTCATCTAATGTAGGACAAAGCCTGATACTTTTTAGTCTATTGTTCACGTACACTGACTGTATGTTCAAATTATTGTATAAAGAAATAGTGTAAAAATGTCTGCCTCTCAATATAGCGCGACTAGTATATCCAACCCAATGAAAGTTTTATTGGTAGAAGATTCAATACTGATACGTGACGCACTTATAGAAGTATTAAGTAGCGCTGGCGACTTAACTGTTAAAGGCGTTGCCGCCACCCAAAATGGCGCCATCGCATTGCTGAACGAGCAACAGTTCGATATGTTGCTCGTAGATATTGAACTTGCTGAAGGTAACGGCTTTGAAGTCATTAAACATACCCTAGCGAAAGAGTATGGCTTCAAACAACCTGTGTTCGTGATGCTAACCAACCACGCCAACGCACAATACCGCAGACTTGCTAAAGACCTAGGTGTGAAATACTTTTTTGACAAATCCATGGATTTTGATCTCGCGATTGAAACCATAGAACTTGAAGCGAATAGGTTTTCGACTACAAGCCATTGATATTGACTAACGCCTGTTACTGTTTAACTTAGCGCTCAATATAGTAGAAAGCACTACGTTTTCATGAAGTACTAATTAGAAAATATGTTAATCAAAAAGTGGGAACTTGCTGCAAGGCTATTTATTTTCACTTGGTTTTTTGTTGGTGGCATCACACATTTGGTAATTCCTGAACCATTTTTACGCATTATGCCGCCGTACATCCCATTTCATTTGGCTTGCGTATACATTAGTGGCGCACTCGAATTACTGGGTGCACTTGCAATATGGTATAAGCCCATAAGAAGTTTTGCGGGATATGGATTGATGTTACTAGTGGCGATTGTCACGTTGGCAAACATTCATATGTATCAACATCCCGAGCTATTTCCTGGCATTCCGCATTGGATCTTACTTGTTCGCTTTCCCGTACAAGCAATGCTGATATGGCTTATTTGGTGGGCTACACGTCCAGATTCAGGCAAATTGAGTGCATCAATTCACCACTAATTTTGACTGACTGGTGTTAATTTATAACCAGCCTCTTTGAGTCTGGCAATTAAACCACCGTTACCTGCTAGATGTGAAGCACCTACCGCGACAAATACATTTTTAACCTTGGTTTCTTCAGTAATGCGTTGCGCCATCACTGCATTACGTTCATCCAATAACTTAGTCCGCATTTTTGCCCATAATGCTGGTGGCAACATACCGCCAGTAATTTTGTCATCAAGCTCAATCACTTTGTTGCCATCACCCGCTAAATATGCACTCATTAATCGTTCATAATCACGTTCTTTCGCTTGCTGACTACGTTTCAGTACAGCTCGGAGCATGGTCAATTGTTCATCCAGACTAAAGCTATCCATCACACCAAAATGCTCTTGAGTATCCTCAAGACCTATTACCTCTTTTCCCAAATCCTCAGAACGTGACATCAATAAATTATCTTGACCAAATGGTGTAAGCGGTTTTGGTGAATCAAACACCACAGCTAATAACCAAGGTTTCATATG
>JANOHT010000279.1:0-9381 GCA_031406605.1 Methylotenera sp.
TGTTTGTAAACTAAACGCATCATCGCATCGTTAATTAATTGTGGCAATCAATGCTTAGTTATATGCGCGCATCGTCACGCCTCTTGAAATTTACATGAGCAGCCCGCAAATATGTTCAGAGTTAATATTATAATCGTACCAAGCAATAAGGAAATATATGACAGAAACTACCAATCAATCCAACAAAGCGGAATTTTCCCGTACAGAATTTTCTCATCCGGAATGGGATGAGCCTATTGTTTGCCGTGTTGAGGTTGACTTACCCGCATGGCTATCGCAATTAGCTGGTGGTCGTGATTGGGAAGTGTATGCAGAGGATGAGGAAGAAAACTGCATCAGTTTTGCGATGCGACAAGGCTCTCAAGGAGCTGATGCTAAGATTTCAGCAGAGCTTTCACCTAGACTAGCCGAGGTTACTTTGTATCATAATGGCTACGCAGTAGTGGATGTAGAAGGAAGTTTTCTGTTTGATGGATCGTTGACTTCAGGCACAAGTAATTGTGCGCATTTAACTTATTATCATGCGGACAGTGGTGAAAAAATTACACTGAATTAATTGCAAAGTAGATTAGGTCTCAAAGAGCAGGTTGCAGAATAATGCAGCCTGTTCATCTCTTTTAGTAATTTCTAGAAACAGCAAATTTTGCTAACGTTAGCATGGCTTGTTTATAGCTGGAATCGGCAAAATGGGCAATCGCGTTACAAGCCAAGTTAGCTTCACTTTCTGCCACTTTATGTACATGCTCTAATGCGCCCGTGCGCTTTACTGCTTGCAACACTGTAGTTAAATCATCCAAACCGCCAATCTCAATGGCATGCTTGATAGTCGCAGTTTCGCTATCTGTCCCGTGACGCATTGCATATAGCAAAGGTAAAGTGGGCTTACCTTCATTCAGGTCGTCGCCCAGATTTTTACCAATTTCAAGCGCGTTGCCGCTCAAGTCAAGCACATCATCAATTAGTTGAAATGCCGTGCCTATATGCATGCCGTATTTGCTCAGCGCTTCTTCATCCTCTGGTGCAGCATTGCTAATAATTGCACCCAAACGTGTTGCCGCTTCAAACAGTTTAGCGGTCTTGTAATGAATCACCTGTAAGTAAGCTTCATCAGTAATATTTGCATTATGCACATTAAGCAGTTGTAATACTTCGCCTTCAGCAATCACATTGGTTGCGTTACTTAATACCTCCATGACGCGCATATTTTGCACTGCTACCATCATTTGAAAAGCGCGTGAATAAACAAAATCGCCTACCAGTACACTTGCAGCATTACCAAAGAGTGCGTTAGCGGTGTTCTGTCCGCGGCGTTTTGAAGATTCATCAACCACATCGTCATGAAGTAACGTTGCTGTATGTATAAACTCAACTACGGCTGCAAGTTGGTGGTGTTGCGTTTTGATCTCACCAAATAACCCAGCCGAGAGTAACACCAGCATTGGGCGCAAACGTTTGCCGCCACTATTGATAATGTAATGAGCGACTTGATTGACCAAGGAGACATCAGAGTGAAGTGAGTGCTTAATTACCGTATTCACGGCTTCAATATCGTTAGAAATGCAAGACTGAATAGTGCTAAGTTGGCTAGAGCTTTGCGTCACAATAATAAACCTATAAAAGTAACGTATATTTTATCACAGCCAACTTTCACTGATTGCATCTGCTTGAACTGTTAGCCTATAAATGGTGCGATAATGGTGCATAGAAGTGAGCGCTATGATTTTTTGATTTTGCTTGCGATTATGGTTTGCTTTGCACGATAATTTGCGTATAATGCGCGATTCTTCTGAAGTATGAGTTAAAGGCATAATCATGTATGCAGTAATCAAAACTGGTGGTAAGCAATATCGCGTAATTGCAGGCGAGAGATTAAAAGTTGAGAAGCTTGAGGTTGAAGTTGGCGGTACTGTTACGCTAGATCAAATCTTAATGGTTTCAGATGGCGACAAAACCACCATCGGTTCACCTATCATTAAAGGCGCTACTGTTAAAGCAACTGTGCTTTCACATGGCCGCGGTGACAAGGTAATGATTTTCAAATTCCGTCGTCGTAAGCATTATCGTAAAACACAAGGCCATCGCCAAAGTTTTACAGAAATTAAAATTGAAGCAATCGCTGCTAAATAATTTATAAGTTGATTATCTGGTAGCTTAGATTAAGGATTAGAGAAAAATGGCACATAAAAAAGCAGGCGGTAGTTCACGTAACGGTCGCGATTCACACGCACAACGATTAGGCGTTAAAGCTTTCGGTGAGCAAGTAGTTTCAGCAGGCAGCATCATCGTGCGTCAGCGCGGTACAAAAATGCACGCTGGTGAAAATGTTGGCATGGGTAAAGATCACACGTTATATGCTAAAGCTGACGGTAAAGTGGCTTTTGCAATTAAAGGCGCATTAAAACGCCACACTGTAAGCATTATTGTTACAGCGTAAGTTAAATTGATTTTATTAAAGCCTCATCGTTTGATGGGGCTTTTTTTATTTGGTAAACTGCAGGATACTTCTAAAAGTCAAGCTTCGTCGCTATGCGGCGTTGCTCGCGCCTTGCCTAGCTTAGAACCTTGAATTTTTAAAAGCACCCTTACACACATGAAATTTATAGACGAAGCAACAATCAAAATATTCGCAGGCGACGGTGGTAACGGCGTTGCTACGTTTCGTCGTGAAAAATATGAACCTATGGGCGGCCCTAGCGGCGGAGACGGTGGCCGTGGCGGTTCTATCATTATTGAAGCCGATCGTAACATCAACACCTTAGTGGATTATCGCTACACGCGTGTTTTTCGTGCGCAGCGCGGTGAAAATGGCCGTAGTGCTGAGTGTTATGGTGCTAAAGGCGATGATATGTTATTGCGTGTGCCCGTCGGCACGGTGATTTCAGATAAAGCCACTGAGCAGATGCTGGTAGATTTGAGTGAGCATGGTCAGCGGGCGCAGATGGCATCAGGCGGCAAGGGTGGCTTGGGAAATGTGCATTTCAAGTCAAGCTTGAATCGCGCCCCGCGCCAGTGCACCAAAGGTGACCCTGGTGAGGAAATAGAGCTTTATTTAGAGCTTAAAGTATTAGCTGATGTTGGTTTGTTGGGTATGCCGAATGCGGGTAAATCGACATTCATCCGTTCGGTCTCTGCGGCAAAACCAAAAGTAGCAGATTATCCATTTACTACATTGCATCCTAATTTAGGGGTGGTGCGTGTGGATACTGAGCGTAGTTTCGTCATCGCTGATATCCCCGGGATTATTGAAGGTGCGGCTGAAGGTGCAGGGCTGGGTCACCAGTTTTTACGCCACTTGCAGCGTACTTCATTGCTTTTACATATTGTCGATATTGCACCATTTGATGAAGCGGTTGACCCTGTGTATGAAGCAAAAGCGATTGTTGAAGAGCTTAGAAAATATGATGAAGCACTTTATGACAAACCGCGCTGGTTAGTATTGAACAAAATAGATATGTTGCCTGAATCAGAACAAGTCGTAAAACAATTTGTTAAAGACTATGGCTGGAAAGGTCGCGTATTCTCAATTTCTGCAATTAGCGGATTGGGCTGTAAAGAACTTACCTACGCCATCATGCAGCACATAGAAGAAAACAAACATTTGGTTGATGATATTTTGGCAGCTAAAGAATTGAATGATGCTGGCTTAATTAATGAAAGTGCTGCAACTAAAACGGTGACACAAAAAGACGCATAAAATGCAATCACCCAAAACTGAAACAATGGTGCATAAATCACTGCTGCTCAATGCTAAAGTCATTGTGGTCAAGGTGGGTTCTAGTCTAGTCACTAACAATGGCAATGGTTTGGATCAAGCGGCTATTGCACAGTGGGCATCGCAAATTGCAGCATTGGTGAAGCAAGGCAAGCATATTGTGCTGGTATCGAGTGGCGCCGTTGCCGAAGGTATGCAGCGCTTGGGTTGGAAAAAACGCCCGATCGCAGTGAATGAGTTGCAAGCTGCTGCTGCAGTTGGCCAGATGGGTCTGGTACAAATGTATGAGCGCTGCTTTAGTGAGCATCAGTTGCATACAGCACAAGTGCTACTAACGCATGATGATTTGGCCGATAGAAAGCGCTATCTCAATGCACGCAGTACTTTGCGCACTTTGCTAGATTTGAACGTGATTCCAATCATTAATGAAAATGATACGGTAGTGACCGATGAAATTCGTTTTGGTGATAATGATACCTTGGGCTCATTGGTTGCTAATCTGATAGAAGCAGATACCCTAGTGATTTTAACGGATCAGCAAGGCCTTTATTCTGCTGATCCACGTAAAGACAAAGATGCGAAATTTATACAGCATGCCACGGCGGGTGATGTAACGTTAGAGCAAATGGCGGGTGGTGCCGGTAGCAGTGTAGGTACTGGTGGTATGTTAACCAAAATACTTGCGGCTAAACGTGCTGCACGCAGTGGCGCTAATACTGTGATTGCTTCAGGTCGCGAAAAAGATGTGTTGGTACGCTTAAGTGCAGGTGAAGTTATCGGGACGCATCTGCAGACTACAGAAATGAAAACTACTGCTCGCAAGCAATGGTTGGCAGACCACCTACAGTTGCGAGGGAAGCTAACCTTAGATGCTGGCGCCGTAAAAGTCATCAAACAAGATGGAAAAAGCTTACTGCCAATTGGTGTGATTGCAGTTGATGGCAATTTTGAGCGAGGTGAAGTGGTTGCCTGCTGTGACAGTAATGGCGTAGAAATCGCACGCGGTCTGGTCAACTATTCGGCGAATGAAGCACTACGCATCATGCGTAAATCTAGTAAAGAGATTGAAAAAGTGTTGGGTTATGTTGAGGAATCAGAACTCATACATAGAGATAACTTAGTTCTACTTTAATGTTAACTCATTCTCCAGCATAAGTTATTTGGTGGTTTAATGTGGCATAAATTTTTTGACACGTTTGTTTAAAAGAATAATAGAAGGAATGTCGATGGAAAAACAACCTTTAGTAGCGATCATTATGGGGTCTGACAGCGATTGGCCTATTATGAAAGCCGCCGCGCAAATGTTGGCAGATTTCGATATCCCTTATACTGCTGATGTTGTTTCGGCGCATCGCACCCCTGATTTAATGTTTAGTTTCGCTGAAACTGCTGCTAAAAAAGGCTACCAAGTAATTATTGCTGGTGCTGGCGGTGCTGCACATTTACCTGGTATGGTCGCGGCAAAAACAATTTTGCCTGTATTGGGTGTACCTGTGCCCTCTAAACATTTGCAAGGTCAGGACTCGTTGTTGTCAATCGTGCAAATGCCCAAGGGCATTCCAGTAGCTACTTTTGCGATTGGTGAGGCAGGTGCTGCGAATGCTGGTTTGTTCGCAGCCTCTATACTTGCTAACCATGATGTAGCTTTGGCAAAAAAATTATCAGAGTTTCGTGCTAAACAAGCCGACAAAGTGCAATTGATGGTACTGACAGAAAAGCCATAGCGACGTTTTAATTGAGGCCGATATCAATTAATCAGAGATGGTAAATTAAGAAAATAAATTAATTAGAAATATGCATTTACTATGAGTAATGAAAATCTGAATACTTCTGCTGTGATTTTACCGCCTGCTATGTTGGGTATGCTAGGTGGCGGTCAACTTGGACGCTTCTTTGTGATTGCGGCGCATGAAATGGGGTATCGCGTTACTGTGTTAGATCCGGATGCGAATAGCCCGGCCGGAAAAATTGCAGATGTACACATTCATGCTGCCTTTGATAACAAAATTGCTTTGGCTGAATTAGCCAATACTTGTGCCGCAATTAGTACGGAGTTTGAGAATGTGCCGGCAGATTCGCTCTCATTTTTAGCGCAGACAAAACCCGTGCGGCCTAGCGCTTATAGCGTGGCAATTGCGCAGCATAGGGTGAGTGAAAAAAACTTTCTTAAACATGCTGGTTTGCCGGTAGCACCTTATGCGGTTATTAATGAGGTTGAGGATTTACCAAATGATGATAGCGATATTTATCCTGCAATTTTAAAAGTTGCACGATTTGGTTACGACGGTAAGGGCCAGGCAAGAGTTAAGAATCAACATGAAGCGCAAGTAGCGTTTAAACAATTTGAGCGCGAAGAGTGTGTCCTTGAAAAAATGCTGAAGCTTGATTATGAGGTCTCGGTAGTATTAGCCCGGGATATTCATGGCAATGTTGCTACTTTCCCAACTTCGGAAAATAGCCATCTCAACGGCATATTAGATATTTCGGTTGTGCCTGCGCGGGGTAGTGATGCAATTAATCATCAAGCGCAAAAGCTGGCAATTATGGTTGCTGAAAAGCTTGATTACATTGGTGTAATTGGGGTTGAGTTCTTTGTATGTAGCGGTGAGTTGTTAGTGAATGAAATGGCACCTAGGCCACATAATTCAGGTCATTATACGATTGATGCGTGTATTACTAATCAGTTTGAGCAGCAAGTGCGGGTAATGACAGGTTTGCCGCTAGGTAGTAGCCTACAACACAGTCCTGCTGTGATGGTAAACATATTAGGTGATATTTGGCCAATTGAGAGTGATAACCAGCTTGAGCCTGCGTGGCAGCATGCATTTAATAACCCGTTACTTAAAATGCATCTGTATGGTAAGCAGCAAGCGCGCCCTGGCCGTAAAATGGGGCATTTTACTGTGATCAATGCTAATCGTGATGAAGCCATTAAACAGGCAATGCAAGTACGTGCAGACCTGAATATAGGTAATTGATGTATTCACTTGCTTTCGTTAGTACTTAGCAAAGTGTTGAAGTGCTAGTCAAATAACAAAAAAGCCGAATATCAATTCGGCTTTTTTATTGGGTATTACTTTTAAAGCTTAGCGTTACGCCATTGCCTTAATCGCTGCATTTAAGCGGCTTTTATGACGTGATGCTTTATTTTTATGAATGATTTGTTTGTCCGCAATGCGGTCAATCACGCTTACGTTTTCACTGTAAGCCGCTGTAGCTGCAGCTTTATCGCCACCTTCTACTGCTTTAATAATTTTTTTAATCGCTGTACGCAAAGTAGAACGCAAACTTGCATTGTGTGCACGTTGCTTAACTGCTTGACGAGCACGTTTTCTTGCTTGTGCGGTATTTGCCATCTCTGTTATTTCCTAAAAGTTGCCTAAAAGCTATTCAAAATACGAAGCCCATAACTATAGCTATTTTATAAATAATTTGCAAGTTTTAATCAAGCAATTATCGTGAGTAGTTATCGCTCGATAACGGCTTGCATGTTAAAATCATGCAATATGTTGTTAATAAAACAAATTCCTACCTATTTTTTCAACTTACTGTTGTTAAATAATCACGCATGAATCTACTAAAAGCTTTAGCCAAGGTTGGCAGTATGACCTTTGTCTCACGCATATTAGGTTTTGTGCGCGATACACTCATTGCCCGGGTATTTGGGGCGGGCATGTTAAGTGATGCTTTTATTGTAGCATTTAAAATTCCTAACTTACTGCGTCGCGTTTCCGCTGAAGGTGCCTTCAGCCAAGCCTTCGTGCCTATTCTGGCCGAATACAAAAGCCAGCGCAGCTTTGAAGAAACGCATAGTTTGATTAACCGTGTGGCTACCTGGCTAGGGTTGATTCTAGTGGCCGTGACTTTGCTCGGTATGCTCGCTGCTCCTTGGATAGTCACTTTGATTGCCCCAGGTTTTAGAACAGACCTTGCTAAAATGCAGCTCACAATCGAATTGCTGCGCATTACTTTCCCCTATATTTTCTTTATATCATTGGTTTCTATGGCAGGTGGTGTGCTTAACACGTACAACAAATTCGGTATCCCTGCATTTACCCCAGTTTGGCTCAATGTTTCTATGATTGCTGCGATTTTGTTTTTTGCAGATCATTTTGCTGAGCCAATCAAAGTACTGGCTTGGGCAGTGTTTGTCGGCGGTTTTTTACAGCTCATGTTTCAAATACCATTTCTAAAACAAATAGGGTTATTACCAAAGTTTGAAATTAAACGTGACGACGAAGGTGTTTGGCGCATTTTAAAACTCATGGGACCAGCAATACTTGGGGTTTCGGTCGCACAAATTTCCTTGATAATTAACACCATTTTCGCATCATTTTTAGCAACAGGTAGCGTTAGCTGGTTATATTACGCAGACCGGTTAATGGAGTTTCCCACTGGAGTTTTGGGCGTTGCACTAGGTACCATATTATTACCTAGTTTATCTAAAGCTTATGCCGGCAAAGATGACGGCGAGTACTCGCAATTGCTGGATTGGGGCTTGCGTTTAACTTTTATTCTAGCGGCACCGGCGGCTGTGGCTTTAGCTGTATTAGCTGCGCCTTTGGTGATTGCTTTGTTTCATTATGGTAAATTTACAGGACATGACGTCTTAATGACACAGCAGGCGCTTATTGCTTATAGCCTTGGCTTGTTAGGGTTAATTTTAGTTAAAATCTTAGCGCCTGGTTTTTATGCAAGGCAAAATATTAAAACGCCGGTTAAGGTTGCCATATTTACATTAGTTGTCACACAGCTGATGAATGTATTTTTTGTCTTTGTATTAGATCTAAAACACGCTGGATTGGCGCTCGCTATCGGCTTAGGCGCTTGTATCAACGCTACGCTACTTTATTATCATTTACGCAAAGCTAATGTTTACCAACCACAGCCTGGCTGGTTAGTCTTTATGTTTAAATTGTGTATAGCATTAAGTGTAATGGGCGTTGCGCTATATTTTGCAATGGGTGATACCCATGCATGGTTAAATTTTGGGTTAATGAAACGTCTAATTTATATTGGCGGGCTAGTGGTGTTGGGTGGTATGAGTTATTTTGCAACACTGCTTTTGCTAGGCTTAAAACCGCGTGATTACATTCGTCGAGTAAAAAACTAATGCAAGTTTTTCGCCATATTCCAGCCACACTACAACCGCCATGTGCGTTGGCCATTGGCAATTTTGATGGCATGCACTTGGGCCATCAAGCACTATTGAAAATGCTGACTGAGAATGCACAGACACTCAATTTAACTTCAGCCGTGATGACATTCGAACCGCATCCGCGAGAGTTTTTTGCACCAGAAGGCGCGCCACCTAGGCTGTGTTCATTGCGTGAAAAGCTAGAACATTTTGCAGAGGCGGGCGTTGAGAAGGTTTATGTGTGCCGTTTTAATCGTGGATTTGCCAAGGTGACGGCAGAGGAGTTTATGCAAACTATTCTGCGAGATTCACTCAATGCACAAGCTATTCTGGTTGGTGAAGATTTTAGGTTCGGCGCCATGCGAACTGGATCCATCGTTGATTTTATTAAAGCTAAATTCAATTTAATTAGTTTACCCCAAGTTAATTTGAATAATTCACGGGTCTCAAGCACGCGGGTTAGAGAGGCTTTGGCCGCAGGATATTTGCAAGAGGCATCTAATTTATTGGGTCGTCCTTACAGTATCAGCGG
>JANOHT010000286.1:0-4463 GCA_031406605.1 Methylotenera sp.
GCTGGTTGGGGAGTATTGGGTTATCTACCCTCAAGTGGCAAATTGATGGTATTGCAATGCGAGAATCACCAAAAACTCACCGCATGGGGTGTAGTACCAATTCTAGTGCTAGATGTATGGGAACATGCTTATTACTTAAAATATCAAAATCGTCGTGCTGAATATGTGAACGGTTTATTCAGCATCATCAATTGGGAAAACGTAGCGGCTAGGTTTGATACCGCAACTCATCAGGGTAATAATTTATGAAATGGGTTACAAGAGAACGTCCAAAGATTGATCGCATTGCCTGTCCATGGTTGATTGCAAAATTTATCGATAAAGAACCGGAATTTTCATATGTGCCTAGCAGTGATGTTCTAAAAATAGCAAATGAAACTGGTGCCATTCCTTACGATATACCCAATGTTGAGTTTTCACATGTTGGTGACCTATGCAGCTTCGATGCATTTCTTAAAAAGTACGAGCTGACAGAACCTGCATTACTGCAGCTTGCAGAGATTGTAAGAGGTGCCGATACCTCTAAACTTGACCTTACACCTCAATCTGCTGGTTTATATGCAATCTCACTTGGATTATCTAAAAGCTTCACGGACGATCATGAAATGCTGAAATACGGCATGATCATGTATGACGCACTTTATGCCTGGTGCAAGGATTGCCAGAAAGAAACACATAATTGGCCACCGCTTAATTAATATTAAGTGCTAACCTGAAATTAATTAAGTGATTTTATTAATTTTGCATTTTGACCAAATTATTGATAAACTGAATAAATGTTTTTTCACTCACTTAAAAAGTTTGCTTGGATGGTTGTGTTTTGGTTTGCATTATTGCAAGTCATCTCACCATTCATTCATGCGCATTTAGGTGCCGAACATTTGACAAAAACAGCAAGCTTACATGTGCATGCTGGTGAACATCAGCACTCTGATATTCATAATGATATCAATCATGTGGCTGATTTATCTCACACAACGCAAACGATTACTGCTATTGATGGCTTTATTAATGATTTAGATAACAGCTTTAGCTTGTATGCTGTGTTATTTGTAGTCTGTTTTATGCTGGTTAGAGCAACTCTAATCATACGTTTTCATCCTGACAGTAATTTACTTCAAGATTATTCCTTCAAGTGGCGAAGTCCCTCGCCACGTGCACCACCACAACTCTAATCTCAAATATTGTTTGATTTAGCTGCTATGGCTTTGTCCATGCCAGCATTTTTTTATTTGATTTCAGGAGAGTGTCGTGCATGTGCATACGCTATTAATATATTCATTGTTTCTTTCGGCGTTTTTTTCCCTACCAATGGCAAGGGCAGAGTCTAGTCGAGATCAGTCCAACAATTTGCAACCCATTAATCCTCAAGCTCAGGCTATTGAACCCATTGCCGGTTTTACGTTGCAGTCTGCCCTTAACCTTGCTATGGGCGCTAATCCAGAAATATCTGCAGCTATCAGAGAACGTGAGGCGATTGAAGGTGTTGTGATTCAAGCAGGTAAAAGGCCTAACCCATCAATATCAACTTCTATACAAGATACGCGTAGAGATACACGTCAAATCTTTCTTCAACTTAATCAGGAGATTGAGTTAGGAAATAAACGCGAAGCTCGTATAGAAGCTGCACAAACTTTTTATAACAAGGCGTCCGCAGAACTGGAAAGAAAAAAAGCAGAGATTTACGCTAATGTAGTTAATGCTTTCTATGAGGTGCTGGCAGGTCAAGAACGTTTGAAGTTGAGTAAATCATCTGTCGAGCTAGCAAACCTAGCATTGGATGCTGCAAGCAAGCGTGTGAACGCGGGCAAGAGTTCACCAGTAGAAGAGACGAAGTCTAAAATTGCAGAATCGAATGCAAAAATAGAGTTTAATCAGGCAACCAGTCAATTAAATAGTGCACGAAAACGTTTAACTGCCCTATGGGGTAATCCAATGCCTGTGTTTGACAGCGCGCAAGGTGATGTTGAAAACATCCCGTCTGTATTAAGCCTCGCGGAATTATCAGCCGCTATAGAAAACTCCCCTGCTATTAGTTTATCCAAACTAGAGATTAGCGCACGCGAAAGCTTGACTAAGATAGAGCGCAGCAAAGGTACACCTAATATAACTGTTAGTGCTGGAGTACTTAATAATCAAGAGCTTGGAGGACTTAATCAAGCATTACTTGGTTTAAGTATTCCAATACCAGTATTCGATCGAAATCAAGGCAACATTCAAGAAGCAGTTAGCCGTCAATACAAGGCGCAAGACGAATTAGTTGCCGCAAGAGCACAGCTATCAGCCAATCTTGCGACCCAATATGAACGTCTCAATTCAGCAAGACAAACCTCAGAGTCATTACGAAGCGAGGTATTACCTGGCGCCCAAAGTGCATTTGATGCTGCAAATAAAGGATTTAATGCAGGAAAGTTTAGCTTTTTAGACGTGTTAGATGCGCAACGCACTTTGTTTCAAGCTAGGTCTTTATATATTCAGGCGCTATTGAATGCACATCAATCAGTCGCCGAAATCGCGCGTATTACTGGCTTTACAGCCTCAAATCTGACTGCCAAACCTTAGGAATAGAACATGAATAAAATCTCACCCAAACAATTATTTTTAATCGTAATAGTCGTTCTCATTACTATCGCTTTAGGTTTTTTTGTATTACGTCACGATAATTCAAAACCCAATACGAATGAAGATGGGCATGAAGCTCAAATCAAATCTTCCGTAGCGCCAGAAATTGCAAAAGGTCCTCATGGTGGTAAATATTTCACCAAGGATGATTTTGGTTTGGAAGTGACCATTTTTGAGACTGGCGTGCCTCCACAATTTAGATTCTATCTTTATGAAGAAAATAAACTATTAGCACCAAATTCTGCAGTTGTTACCGCTAATCTGAGTCGCCTAGGTCAGCCTGCAAAGATTTTTAAATTTACCCCTGAAGCAGATTATTTGCTGGGAGATAGCGTAGTTGAAGAACCGCACTCTTTTGATGTGGCCATCACTGCCGAATACAAAGGTAAATCTTATCAATGGAAATATAGTCAGGTAGAGGCACGCACTGAAATGTCCAATGATGTTTTAAAGAGTACTGGCATTGAGATTCTAACGGCAGGGCCAACGACCATTAAGGCTACTACTAAATTATCTGGAGAAATAACTTTTAATGAAGATCGCATATTGCATGTTGTGCCACGTGTAGGTGGTTTAATAACTGCGGTAAAAGCTGATCATGGTCAAACTGTGCGCAAAGGAGATGTCCTTGCAGTCGTGGAAAGCCAATCACTTGCTGAACTTCGTAGCCAACTATCGGCAACACAAAAACGGTTAAGCCTTGCTAAGATCACGATGGAACGTGAGAAAAAACTATGGGAAGAAAAAGTCAGCGCACAGCAGGATTATTTAGCCGCAGGCCAAGCTTACAGTGAAGCAGAAATCGCACGTAATTTAGTCTCTGAAAAACTCAAAGCTTTAGGTGCATCGGGAAGTAGTGGCAGTAGCAATTTAACACGTTATGAAATACGCGCTCCAATATCTGGGGTAGTAGTTGAGAAGACCGTTGCTTTGGGTCAGACCGTGCAGGAAAACGATGATTTATTTGTAATCGCCGATACTTCTGAAGCGTGGGTGAAAGTAGTGATTTATCCAAAAGATTTAAATAACATCAAAATCGGTCAAAAAGCTGTAGTAAAGGCCAATGCTTTTGAAGCAGAAGGCGAAGGTGTTATTTCCTATATCGGCGCATTCGTAGGTGAGAAAACCCGTACAGCCACAGCACGTATCGTATTGAATAATAAAGCTGGTTTATGGCGTTCAGGCGTATTTGTCGATGTGATTTTGGAAGCAGGTGAAGTCCAAGTACCAGTTGCGGTTAGTGCAGAAGCTATCCAAACCATACGTGATTGGACAGTGGTGTTTGGACGCTACGGCAATTACTTTGAAGCGAGGCCATTAGAGTTGGGGCGTAGCGATGGCAACATGGTCGAAGTGCTCAGCGGACTTTCGGCTGGAGAACAATATGCGGCTGGTAATAGTTTTGCGATTAAAGCGGATTTAGGCAAATCTGGAGCGACACATGACCATTAACCGTACATTAGAGACTTACATGAGTCCTTTCCAACACTTTATTCAAGGTCAATATCATGTTTGAACGCATCATTCATTTTTCCATTAACCAGCGCTGGTTTATCATGCTAGCTGCCGTAGTAATGTCGCTACTGGGCATTTACAGCTATCAAAACTTATCTATCGACGCTGTTCCTGACATTACCAATGTACAAGTGCAGATTAATACAGAGGCGGAAGGTTACTCACCCGTTGAGGCCGAGCAACGCGTGACGTTTCCCATAGAAACTGTCATGGCAGGTCTGCCTAATCTTGAATATACACGGTCGGTTTCGCGCTATGGCTTGTCACAAGTGACTGTCGTGTTCAAAGATGGTACGGATATCTATTTTGCACGCCAACTTGTCAAC
>JANOHT010000289.1:0-4968 GCA_031406605.1 Methylotenera sp.
TGCCACATTGGCGTAGCAAGAATTTAAAAAGCCATGACTCTTTGGCGAAATAATACTTAACGGATATTTTGCTGCCAAAACAGGGTTTACTTCAGCCGATTCGCGTGACGCCACATAATCTGGCAGTGAATCTAAATCCTCACCCGGTTGAAAACCTTCGTACATTTGACGGAAGGGCCCTGCAACGAAGTTTTTAGCGCCTTCCACCAAGAACATACATTTACCTGTGGGGGTTGGGAATTTTCCCTCTTTATGTGGCACACGGTCATCTTTAGTGCCAACATTCAGGCGTGCAAAGCCATGCTCACGCAAATATGCCAAATCAATGCCTTCGCAAGCTGGTGCATCCCAAGCAACGTAATTTTCTAAACATTCGCTATCTGACCATTTGAAATTTTCTTCTTCAAAGCCTAAGCGCTTAGCCAGGCGGCGGAAAATCTCGTTGTTGGAAATCGCCTCACCAGGTGCATCTACGCACTTGGCGTTATAGGTAAGGTACAAATGCCCCCATGAAAGAATCATATCTTCCATCTCAGCACCCATTGTGGCTGGCAGCACAATATCGGCATAGGCAGCGGTATCGGTAATAAAGTGGTCGGCCACAATAGTGAATAGATCTTCACGCTGCAAGCCGGCGACAATTTTGTCAGTCTCGGGCGATTGGGTCACGGGGTTAGTGTTCCACACCATGAGAGATTTAATCGGTACATCCAACTTAATCTCTTCTGTAAGCACACGGCCAAGTTGTAGAATATTGACTACTGGTGTGCCTTCTGGAATCAAATCAGGTCGTGAAATCACATCAAACTTGTATGGATGTTCCCACACTGGAAATTGCAGCGCGCCCCCTCCCACATGGCGCCAAGCGCCAATCAATGCAGGCAAGCAAGTCACAGCGCGAATCGCCTGACTGCCGCCGTAGCTGCGTTCAAGCGCTACACCCAGTCGAATCGCCGCTGGAGGCGTAGTGGCGTACTCTCTTGCAAATTTACGTATGTCATCCGCAGCAATACCAGTGATTTTCTCTGCCCATTCCGGTGTGCGGGTTTTGGCACGTTCTGCTAGCTCTTTATAGCCAACGGTGTAATTGTCCACATAATCTTGGTCTACCAAATCTTCTTCGATAATCACGTTCATCATCGCCATCGCCAATGCACCATCTGTACCCGGTTTCGGGGCAATGTGCCAATCGGCTTCTTTAGCGGTTCTAGATGCGTAAGAATCCACTACCACGACTTTAGTGCCTTTTTTCTGCGCTTCGTGAATGATGTGCCAGTGGTGTAAATTGGTAGAAACAGAATTACATGCCCAAATGACAATGTATTTAGAGTGAATAAAGCTCTCAGGGCAAACACCAGCAGTGGGTCCGACGGTTAATAACCACGCGGTACATGAACCTTCTCCGCAGAATGTACGTTCGGTGACGGTTGCGCCAAGGCGATTAAAGAATGCATCTCCACCATTTAAGCCATGTACCAAACCTTGGTTGCCCAAATAACTTGCAGGCATGATAGCCCGCGGTCCGTGGTCGGCAATAATGCCTTTCCAGCGTGTAACAATTTCATCCAGTGCTTCATCCCAGCTGATTCTTTCAAATTGCTTGCTGCCTTTAGGGCCTGTTCTTTTCATCGGGTAAAGCAGGCGATCTGGATGATAATGCCGTTTTTCGTAATCTTTCAGTTTGACGCATAGTCCACCACGCGTCATTGGGTGATCTGGATTACCCTTGACCGAAATTAGCTTATTGTCTTGCACCGTATAAACCATAGAGCAAGTATCTGGACAATCATGCGGGCAACCGCCATGAAAGGTCTTAATAGACTCACTTTCTAAAGGTTTACTTTGAATAGCATCATCCACTAGCTTGTTCATTTACGACTCTCCTCGAAGATTTATACGGATTTCTTATGACTTATATTTTTTATTTTTCTTTCTTTAATAAGCATTAATATATACCAACCTGTATAGCATTGCAATGGCATAATTGTCACTCTTATTATAAGTACTGCACCAATCAATCATCATGGCAAAAAATCAATCACTACCATTACTAGGCGGATTAACACCAGCGCAGTTTCTAGCGGAATACTGGCAGAAAAAGCCATTGCTGATCAAGCAAGCGATTCCTAATTTTTCAGGATTATTAAGCCCAGAGGAATTGGCCGGTTTAGCTTGCGAAGATGAGGTGCAATCAAGAATAGTGCAACAAAAAGGCGAAAAATGGGTGCTTAAAAACGGTCCATTTGACGACGCAGACTTTAGTAAACTGCCCAGCAAAGACTGGACATTGCTCGTACAAAGCGTGAACCATTATTTACCGGAAGCATCCCAACTATTACGACGATTCGATTTTATTCCGCATGCAAGGCTCGATGATTTAATGGTGAGCTATGCCCCAAATGGCGGCGGCGTGGGTCCGCATTTTGACAGCTACGACGTTTTTTTATTGCAAGGTCAGGGCAAGCGGTTATGGCGGATTAGTGAACAAACTGACTTAAGTTTGATAGATGGCGCTCCCTTACGTATTTTGAAAAATTTTGATACTTCACAAGAATGGTTACTAGAGGCTGGAGATATGCTTTATCTGCCACCGCAGATCGCGCATTGGGGGATTGCTGTTTCAAATGCAGGTGAAGACTGCATGACGTATTCCATTGGATTTCGTGCGCCAAAAAATCAAGAACTCGCCGCGGAATTTTTAGGTTTCATGCAAGATAAACTTGCCCAGGAAAAATTGCAGTTAACTGGCATCTATCAGGATGCTGATTTAACCTTACAAAGCCATCCAGCTGAAATCAGTCACGATATGATCATTAAAGTGAGTGAGAATCTTCAAAAGATTAAATGGTCTGATGATGATATAGCGCAATTTTTAGGCAGCTATCTCTCTGAACCCAAAGCAGATGTAGTGTTTGAAGCCAATAAAAAAATGTCTATGCGTGTTTTTAATGAAAAATTAGCAAAAGCCGGTGTCGCATTAGATTTAAAAAGCCAAATGCTATTTTTCAATGATTGTTTTTTTATGAATGGCGAAGGTGTAATATTTACGGGTGGATCAGCAGAAATACTCAAAGAATTGGCCGACAAGCGTGTTATTAACGCAGAAATGACGGATGACTCGCTTTTGCAACAGCAGCTTTATGACTGGTATATTGCTGGTTACTTAAGCTTTAATAATCATTAAGAAAATATTATTCAAAAAAATGCCATGGATAACGAATTGAAAACCATCGAAGAGAATCAAATCCTCATAGGTGAAGGCTTATATGCAGAAGCCATTAATATCGTACTAGCGAATGCAATGCATGAGTTGTTAATTTTCGACCAGGATTTAAGCCATGGGGACTTTGCCAGTTTACGCAAATACCAATTGTTGCAACAATTTTTAAGTAAAAGCGTAACAAGTCATTTAACAATTGTTTTGCAAAGTACAACATTTTTTAACGAAAAATGCCCGCGTCTATTTAGCTTACTCACTATTTATGGGCACAAAATGACTGTTTATGAAACCAATGACTCAGTTAAACACGCCAAGGATTGTTTTATATTAGCCGATGGCAAGCATTACATTAAACGTATACATATTGACCATGCCCGTTTTAAATATGCCCTGAATGATGCAGAAACTGTAAATGCACTAGATAGCAGGTTTAAAGAATTGCTGGAAGCAACACAGGATGTAGTGACGGTGACTAGGCTGGGGTTATAGAAATAATTTTTATGAAATCATTTCTACTAAAGACTCTCTTACTTTTTTATTGCATTTGTATTGCTTTACCAGCAACCGCAGCCACCGAATTCAAAATTATCACTCTGCACCATCGCTTCGCTGAAGATATACTTCCTAGCATTCAACCGCTTGTTGGTAGTGAAGGCACTGCAAGCGGCATACAAAATCAATTGATCATTCGCGCTAGCCCAGAAAATATGGCTCAGATCGAACAGGTCATTGCCACTTTAGATGTAGCGCGCCAGAATCTGAAAATTACCGTAAGTCGTCAAAATAATCTGCAGAATGAGCGTGAAGGCATCACTGTGAATGGCCGCAAACGCTTTGGCAATGTGGAAATTGGTACCACCAATAATCCGAACAAACGGACTGCGAGAGAAGGTGTGCAGATTGGTATTGAAAATAATCAAAGTAATTCTATTAGCACTAGTAATCAATTTATCAATGTGCTTGATGGTGAGCAGGCATTTATTCGTGTGGGTCAATCTGTGCCATTTACTCAAGAGTGGGTCGTTTTGTCCCGCCGATATGTAAGTGTACAAAAAACCACTGAATTTGTAGATATCACCACAGGCTTTGCAGTGAGGCCACGCAGCATTGGCAATCAAATTGAAGTAGAAATTACGCCAAGGATCGCACAATTAAATCAGCGTGGGTTTATTGACTTTGAAGAACTTACCACAGTAGTAAGAATGAACCGCGGCGAGTGGTTAGATATCGGCGGTATCATGGGTCAAAAAGATGAGGTAAGCCGCGCAATCTTAAGCAAGCAATCTAGTCGCCAATCTCAGGACAATCAGCTTTCCATCCTTGTGGAATAAGGTAATTGACTTAATTTTTTAGTTTTTTGTGAAAAATACCAAAAAATTTTAACTTTCATACAACAAGTGGCGAAAAATATGGGTTTTAGACTGGTTTTTTTCCAAATAACTGGTAAAATTTGCGCCACTCGGTATAGCTAATTAGGTAAAACTTTTAAGCGGTTATCGAAAAGTTTTTTAACTAGTTAAACCTCTAAGGAATAAATATGACACGTTCTGCTTTACTTGCTGCATTACTAGCTCTTGCTCTAACCGCTTGTGGCGAAAAACCTGCTGAAGAAGCTCCTGCTGCTGAAGTTGCTCCAATGGAAGCTCCTGCTGAAGCTGCACCAGCTGCTCCTGCTGAAGCTGCACCAGCTGCTGAAGCTGCTCCTGCTGAAGCTGCACCAGCTGCTGAAGCTGCTCCTGCTGAAGCTG
>JANOHT010000028.1:0-4080 GCA_031406605.1 Methylotenera sp.
CCAAATTTAAGTTAACCCATTTATTTAAGTCAAAGACATGTCAGCTGAAAAAACACCTATCCCGCTTGGTTCTAATTTTATCCGAGCGATTGTTGAAAAAGATTTAGAGCAAGGCGTTTACACAAGCCGTAAATGGTCAGGTACTCCAGGGGATGCCACTCAACATGCAGTTGGTCAGCCCGACCCTGCAAAAATTCGCACCCGTTTTCCGCCAGAGCCTAATGGCTACCTGCACATTGGGCATGCTAAAAGTATCTTTTTGAATTTTGGCTTGGCGCGCGATTACGCTGGTGTGTGCCATTTGCGTTTTGATGATACCAACCCTGAAAAAGAGAGCCAGGAGTATGTAGATAGCATCAGCGATGCAGTGCATTGGCTGGGTTTTAGCTGGGAGAGCAGTAAAGAAAGTAATCTGTATTTCGCCAGCAACTATTTTGACTTTATGTACCGTGCTGCAGAAAGCTTGATTGAAAACAGCCATGCCTATGTAGATAGCCAAACCGCTGATGAAATGCGCATCACGCGCGGCACACTGACAGAAGCCGGTAAAAATTCCCCTTGGCGCGACCGCACTGTGGCTGAAAATCTCACCTTATTCCGCGAAATGCGCGATGGCAAACACGCTGATGGCAGCTTGGTGCTGCGCGCAAAAATTGACATGGCATCACCTAACATTAACCTGCGTGACCCGGCGATTTATCGCATCAAACGTGCGCATCACCATAACACTGGCGATAAATGGTGCATCTACCCGATGTATACGTTTGCCCACCCGCTTGAAGATGCGCTTGAACAAATCACCCACTCTATCTGTACGCTGGAGTTTGAAGATCAACGCCCATTTTACGATTGGCTGTTAGAACGCCTTGCTGAGGCGGGTTTATTAGCGCATCCGTTGCCAAAACAGTACGAGTTCGCACGCCTTAACTTAACCTATGTCGTGTTATCAAAACGTAAGTTAATCGATTTAGTAGAGCAAAAACACGTTTCAGGCTGGGATGACCCGCGCTTGCCAACGCTGGCAGGTGCGCGTCGCCGTGGCTATATTGCAGAAGGCTTTAAGCTATTTACAGACCGTATCGGTGTTTCAAAAGCAGACTCATGGATTGAATATACGATTCTGGAAGACTGCATGCGCGAAGTGCTCAACATTTCCGCAGAGCGCCGAATTGCCGTATTAGACCCGATTAAGCTAGTGATTGATAACTATCCAGCAGACCAAGTAGAAGATTGTTTCGCACCTAACCATCCGCTCAAGCCTGAGCTAGGTAAACGTGTTGTACCTTTGAGCCGCGAGCTATGGATAGAACGTGAAGACTTTATGGAAACACCAAGCAAAGGTTTTTTCAGGTTAGTGCCTGATGGCTTGGTACGTTTACGTTACGGCTATGTGGTGAAATGCACGGGGTTTGAAAAAGACGCAGCAGGCAACGTGACTGTAGTGCATTGTGAATATCTGCCAGATACAAAATCCGGCACGCCCGGTTCAGACAGCGTAAAAGTAAAAGGCAATATCCATTGGGTTTCCGTCGCGCATGCTTATGAAGCCGAAGTGCGCTTGTATGATAGATTGTTCAAAGAAGCGCATCCTGGTGCAGGCGATAGAGATTATTTGGACGATATCAACCCAAGTTCAGTGCAAGTGATTACCGCACAACTGGAACCAAGCTTAAAAGACGCAAAACCTGAAGATAGATTTCAGTTTGAGCGTCACGGGTACTTTGTTGCGGATAGAAAAGACAGCGTAACCGGTAAGCCAGTGTTTAACCGTACTGTTACGCTTAGAGATAGTTGGAGTAAGTAATTGGCAAAACTTAAGAGAATGTTAAGTAGTGGTTATCTTCCAGTCGAGCTACCACCACCATTTTCTTCAGTTTCTTTAGGGAACGCATTCCCTTCACCAAGTCTGCTTGCAAGCTCAGATTTATGGAGCTCTATTGATCCAAATAAATTTGTTTCAAAGCCTGCTACTCACAGTTTAGCAAGAGTAGGTTCTTTAAGAAGAAAACTTTCAATCTTAAACCCTATTAATTTCATTATACTTGCCAACACAATATGTAAAAACTGGCATATTTGCAGAAGTATAATTACCCCAAGAGATGGCGTACTTTCAACCCCTAAATGGACCTTGTCAGGAAAAAGGGCTTTGCGATGGGCAACATCGTTTCAAGATTTGCCTCAGGAGTTAATCAGAACAAGAGCAGGAAGACGTTTTGTATTACAAACTGATATTGGTAGATTTTATCCTTCGGTGTATACGCATAGTCTGTCATGGGCTGTACATGGAAAAGAAAAAGCTAAAGAAAAAGGGTTTGGTACAAAATACAATTACTTTGGTAATGCCTTAGATTTATATTCAAGGAATGCTCAAGATAGACAAACAGTTGGTATTCCTGTTGGACCAGATACTTCTCTTGTACTAGCTGAATTAATTATGTCTCGTCTTGATAGGCATTTGATCTCATTAGGGTATGGTCATAGCATAGTTCGATATGTTGATGATATTGAAATTAGCTTTAGTACAAGGACCGAGGCTGAAGAGGCTTTAGTTCAAATAGATGAGTATCTATCATCTTTCGAGCTGACATTAAATCCGCTAAAAACCAATATAATTGAGCTGCCAGATCCTGTTGAGCAGCAGTGGGTTTCACGTCTCAGAAAATTACAGATTAGAACTAATAGTGGCCAAATAACAGATTTAATAGACTATTTTTCAGAGGCATTTTCTGAAAGTAAAAAATCAAAAACGGGTTCTGTTCTAGCTTATGCATTAAGTCGTATTGATAGAGAAAAAGTTCTACTTAATAAGCAATCTTGGCCAGTTCTAGAAGGTTTGATATATCAAGCTATTGCAGTTGAAGCAGGCTGTATCCGCAACGCTACAATTCTTCTTTGTAAGCTTGCAATAAGTGGTTACCCTATAAATATAGACCTTTTATCTAGAACAATATCTAGTGTTGTTTCTCAGGCAATAACTCATTCATATGGATCGGAGATTGCTTGGGCATTATGGTTAGCTATTTGCTTTCATATACAGATAGATAGCTCGGTTTCTGCAAAACTGTCAAAAACTCAAGATCCTATAATTGCTTTAATTGCACTGCACTCAAAATCCTTAGGTTTGATTCCAGATTTAGATATTGAATACTGGCGTGGATTTATGGTGAAAGATAGCTTAACTAATGAGAATTGGCTTTTAGCATATGAGGCGAATATAAAGGGATGGTTATCTCCAAAAACTGGAGGTGATTTTGTAGGTGTTAACGCCGTTTTTAAACATCTCAAATCTAGACATGTACATTTTTATGATGAAACTGCTTATTTAAGTTTTAGAGCTGCATTAGAACGTCAACCCTTGACTTCAGAAACCCCTCAGATTGAAGAGGATTTATTTGAAGATATCAATTGGTTGAATTTTATAGACTCTGAATACTTCTCTTCCAACCAGTTATTCTCAAGGATACCAAGAACTTGAAGATGAAAAAGAACCGTCAGCATAAATCTAAAAAGCACCTTTCTAAAAAAATCGGCCTGCCACCTGGCGCGTTGGTGTATGTGGGTAATGTGGAGGCTGATGCGGCTAAAACGTTTAAGCCGACAGTGAGTGTCGTCCTATATGATGCAGCCGATTTAACTGAAAAAGTATTGAGCACGGATGAACTTGCGGCTTTCAAAATAGGTGATTATGTAGCTGCTGGCAAAAAGCTTTGGTTGAATGTGCATGGTGTGCACGATGTGGCGCTGATTAAACAAATTGGCGATTTATTCCATCTGCATCCGCTAGTGCAGGAAGACATACTTAACACGCAGCAGCGCCCTAAAATTGATGAGTTTGCTGATTACGCATTTTTAGAGGTACAGAGTTTTCATTATGACAAAGTCAATATGGCGGTGGATTCTGAGCAGATAAGTTTTGTCTTGGGGCGCAATTATTTACTGACTTTTCAAGAGCGTTCGACGGGTACTTTTGAGCCTGTGCGGACGCGGATGCGCGCCAGTCATGCGCATATCCGCGAGTTGGATGTCGATTATCTGGCTTATGCCTTACTGGACAGCGTAGTGGATCGATACTTTAGTGTG
>JANOHT010000292.1:0-2816 GCA_031406605.1 Methylotenera sp.
TTCTTCAGCATCTAAGCCAATGATCGCTTCCGTGATTTCAGTATTCACGTTTTCAACAGCTTGCAAAACACCTTTACCTAAATAACGGCTTTTGTCGCCGTCACGCAACTCAACCGCTTCTTTTGCGCCAGTAGATGCGCCAGAAGGCACAGCTGCGCGGCCAATCACGCCACTTTCAAGTAATACGTCTGCTTCAACAGTTGGGTTACCTCGTGAGTCTAAAATTTCGCGGGCGATAATATCTACAATGGCGCTCATAACTTTTCCTTAAACTTTAATAAATACGTTTTGATTTAATTAACTGGCTTATTTAATTCACGGGCTATTTATAGCGTTGATTCAATAAAGCCAGCTTTTTTCACTAATCGATCTAAATCCACTAGCACTTCCAATAAATCTTTCATTTTATGTAAAGGCCACGCATTTGGACCATCAGATAACGCGACAGATGGATCTGGATGCGTTTCCATAAAAATGCCGGCAATGCCACTCGCCACTGCGGCACGGGCTAAGACTGGCACATGCTCACGCTGACCACCGCTTTTATCGCCCTGCCCGCCCGGCTGCTGTACAGAATGCGTGGCATCAAACACCACTGGGCAATCCGTTTCACGCATAATTGCAAGGCCACGCATATCAGAGACTAAAGTATTATAGCCAAAGGACACACCACGCTCACAGACCATAATCGTGTCTGCGCCATTATTAGCTTCTTTGGCTTTTTGCACTACTTGGCGCATATCGCCTGGCGCTAGAAACTGGCCTTTTTTGATATTCACTGGTTTGCCACAAGTGGCAACAGCTGTAATGAAATCAGTTTGTCGGCATAAAAATGCGGGAGTTTGAAGTACATCCACCACACTCGCAACTTCCGGTACTTGTTCTTCTGTATGGACATCAGTCAAGATTGGCACACCAACTTGCCGGCGCACTTCATCTAAGATTGTTAACCCCTCAGTAATACCAAAACCACGAAACGTTTTATTTGAGCTGCGATTAGCTTTATCGTATGAGGATTTGTATATAAACGGGATGCCGATAGAAGCGCAAATCTCTTTCAACTGCCCTGCTGTGTCAATCGCCATTTGTTGCGATTCAATGACACATGGACCGGCAATTAAAAATAAAGGATGCTCAAGACCTACATCAAAATTACATAGTTTCATTCCATGACCTTAGTTTGCAAAAGTACCCTACGTTTTCAAAAATACTACTATCTTCAATTAAGCTTTATTTTTTATTAGCTAAAGCAGCATTCACATAAGCGGTGAATAAGGGGTGTCCTGACCTTGGATTTGAAGTGAATTCCGGGTGGAATTGGCAAGCTACAAACCACGGATGCTCACTTTGTGGCAACTCTATCATCTCACACAAATCTTCAGTCGGCGTTCTGGCAGAAATCACTAAACCAGCCGCTTTTAATTGCTCGACATAATGATTATTCACTTCATAACGATGGCGATGACGCTCATTCACCTGCACACCGTAAATACTCGCGGCCAAAGTACCTGGCACGATAGGGCAAGCCTGTGCGCCTAAACGCATAGTGCCACCAAGGTCAGAATCACTGGAACGCGTTTCAACTTTACCATCAGCCGCTTGCCATTCAGTAATCAGGCCGATGACTTGATGCGGGCTTTCCGGATTAAATTCAGTACTGTTAGCCTCGGCTAAATTAGCTTTGTTTCTTGCAAACTCAATCACAGCAAGCTGCATACCCAAGCAAATACCAAGGTATGGAATCCTGTTTTTTCTGGCATAACCAATCGCTGCAATCTTGCCTTCGGTACCGCGTTTACCAAAACCGCCTGGCACTAAAATCGCATCCATTTCCTTCAATGCATCTGTGCCGTTGGTTTCAATATCTTCAGAATCAATATAATGAATCTTAACTTTAGATTCAGTGTGAATACCCGCGTGAATCAATGCCTCTGTAAGGGATTTATATGATTCTGTTAAATCAACATATTTACCTACAAATGCAATGTTAACTAAATGCTTAGGGTTCGCAAGCGCGAAGGAGATTTTTTCCCAGCTTGATAAATCCGCAGCTTTAGCCAGAATATCTAATTTGTGACACACGATCTCATCCAGCATCTGGTCATGCAACAAACCAGGGATTTTATAGATAGAATCTGCATCAATCGCACTAATTACTGCTTCTGGTGCCACGTTAGTAAATAAAGCGATTTTTTTACGTTCTTCATCTGGAATGTTACGATCCGCGCGGCACAGTAAAATGTCTGGCTGAATACCGATTTCGCGCAACTCTTTTACTGAGTGTTGCGTAGGTTTAGTTTTTAACTCGCCAGCAGCAGCAATCCAAGGCAATAACGTTAAATGGATGTAACAGGCATTGGTTTTACCTTCTTCAAAACCCATTTGGCGGATCGCTTCAAGAAACGGTAATGATTCAATATCACCTACCGTACCACCCACTTCAACAATCGCAACATCCGCACCTTCAGCACCACGTTTTACATGCGCTTTAATTTCATCGGTAATATGCGGAATGACCTGTACAGTTTTTCCTAGATACTCACCGCGACGTTCTTTTTTAATCACGGTTTCGTAAATTTGACCGGTAGTGAAATTATTGCGCTTCGCCATGCGCTGGCTGATGAACCGCTCGTAATGACCTAGATCCAAATCAGTTTCTGCACCATCATCGGTTACGAAAACCTCCCCGTGCTGAAAAGGTGACATGGTGCCAGGGTCAACGTTAATGTAGGGGTCGAGCTTGAGCATGGTGACTTTGATACCACGCGATTCTAAGATTGCGCCTAGGCTGGCGGCGGCGATACCTTTACCAAGAG
>JANOHT010000157.1:0-5199 GCA_031406605.1 Methylotenera sp.
GGCGCATCGCCATTCACCATGTCTACCTTAACTAGCGCGAAATATCGTTCGCCATCTTTCGGGATGCGAATCTCACCTTGAATACTATCGCCAGTATGCAGGTTGAAACGGCGAATTTGTGAAGGTGACACATAAATGTCATCAGGCCCCGCCAAATAAGAAGTATCTGGTGAACGCAAAAAACCGAAACCATCTTGTAGTACTTCAAGCGTACCATCACCAAAAATGCTATCGCCTTTTTTAGCTTTGTTTTTTAATATCGCGAATATCAAATCCTGCTTGCGCATGCGGCTCGCATTGTCGATTTCATTGGCGATTGCCATATCAACCAGTTCGGTAACAGGAAGGTGCTTAAGGTCTGATAAGTGCATGAAGGCTCACTAAAACAAGATAGGAATGGGGTGTGTTAAAAACTTGGGACTTACATTTAATTGCTGGGATGAAAAATGCTTGGTCTTAAATATATTAAAACTAGTAGCTTAGTTAGGTTAAAGCTGACTAAGTTGTAACCAAGCATTGATACGGATTGGTGTAGATTAATGTGTTTAGATGTTGCTGTCAATGAATGCCGTTAATTGTGATTTAGATAACGCGCCCACTTTAGTGGCTTCAACATTCCCATTCTTGAATAACATCAGTGTAGGAATACCACGAATGCCATATTTAGGTGGTGTTAATTGATTGTCATCAATATTGAGTTTAGCAACTTTGAGGCGGCCAGCATACTCTTTAGAGATTTCATCTAAAATTGGCGCAATCATTTTGCAAGGGCCACACCATTCTGCCCAATAATCTACCAATACTGGTAATTGTGACTGTAAAACATCTTGTTCAAAACCAGCGTCGTTCAGGTGTGTAATATGCTCGCTCATGTGAAACCTCTATTTGAATAGTACTTTAAAATAAATATGTATCGTAACGAAAAAAAATGCTTTAGTGAAGTGACAAATGCTTAGGATAAATGAAATTTTTTAGTTATCTTTAACGCTTAACCTAAATTAAACATGGATTTAGGTTTAAACATGGATTTAGCTAATGCAGCTGAACTGCATGCGTTCAAATTGAGGTGAACGTTCGATGAGTTTAGTCAGCATGACATGTTGAGTAACATTATTGTACTTTAATGTTAACTGTTGTGCCGGTTGATATGTACCTTTAGGCGCAATAATCGTCATTGCTTGCTTAACGGCTGCAATTTCTGGCAATAACAATACGATTTCATCGCTATCACGCCCATCAATACTTACGGTTGCACTTTGTGCTTGTGGGGCAATAAGTTGCACGCCAACATCTAATCTATCTTTCGACCCACAGTTTGCCCATCTCACCACGCCTAACGACCAGTTGAGTTCATTTTTAGTTTTAAAGCCCAGCAAGCTACCAATTTTAATATTTTTATCAGCTGTCGGATGGCGACGAATTGATATACCCGTAGCGCTTATGTTGAGAATCTGCCAGCGTGAAGGCATTACTTTCACTGGAAGTGTTATATTAAATTTCTTGGCATCTATGTGGTTACCAGAACTATTTGGAATAGTTTGCTCAAGATCAGAATGTTGATGAATTGCTATGATGCCAGTTACTAATTCAAGTTCACCATTTTTTTGAGAGCGATTGAAAGCTCGCTTTGGAATAACCCCCCAATGCTTAATCAAATAAGTCAGTAATTCAGAGTAATCACGGTGATTTGCGTCTGCAGGAATGCTACCATCTTTTGGCAGCTGATTATTTTTCAGGCTATTTAGGTTTTGATGAATGCTACGTACCAAAACCATGGTTTGCAGCAAGATATCATTGCCTACGTCAGGGGATTCCTTCAATTTACTGTAAGGCACCGGTGGCTTGTTGGAGTTGAGGCTGACAATAAATACGCCGGAAGTCGACGATAACGGTGTTACCGCACCAATTTCTGCATCTGCGACATAAAATGCTAATAAGTTAGCAATCAATCTAACATCTTTTTGTGCTAAATGTTGTGGATCCGCGAGCGACATCAACAAGGCATGCTTGTATGTATTTTCGATTGAAACTACTAAATTACTACTAGATTTATCGCTGGCTTCTGCTTTGGGATTTTGAATATTTAAATGTTGAATACCGAGTTGAACTGCGCAAAAATATAGCTGATGTAAGTCGCTCCAAACAAAATCAGGAGGCGTGACATAAGTTTGATAACACACTAATGCATATTCTGCTAAAGCATCAATTGCACGTTGTATGACATACGCTGAGCTTTTATCCGTACCCAATTTGATGAGTTGATTTTGTAAGTCTATTAGTGTGAGTTTGTAGCCGTAGCCTAGCTCTAGCCACAATGATTCCGCGGCGGCGGCGGCTAATTTGGCTTTGTCATGAAGTGGCAAGGTGGCATTGTCATAATCTTCGGCAAGGGCTTGTGCTGTGCTGATTAATAATGGTCGGTAAGCATCTAAGGCTTGAATCCGATTGCTAACAGATACTTTTTGGCGATTGAGTATTTCAAGCTCTGTGTGTAAATGCGTTGCAGTGTCGAGTGAGTTCTGCTTATCTAAACTCAATAGAGATAACGCAATTTTTTGCGGGCGCGTGTCCGCAATAATAAGAGGTTTATCTTTCAGATTAGGAATTTTGAGGGTTAAAGCCATTATTGTTCTTTAGCTACGACTAAATGTTACACAATTGTATGATAATGCTCATATTAACACTAGCTAAATGACTGGTTTTGCATTCTGATTTACTTTACATATTAATGTTGATACTACTGATTTCATTCATGTGTATGTACTTAAAATTGATACATTTAGACACACTATTTAAACATGCCTACAAAACAAGTTTTATCCAGTTGGTTACTTGCAATATTGCTTACAATTGTGAGCCAATCTGGCTTTGCTGAGACCAATACTCGCGCTACATTTCTATTAAAAGATACCGCGGGTGTCAGACATCAATTATCCAATTACAAAGGTAAATGGGTGCTGGTTAATTATTGGGCAACCTGGTGCCCACCTTGTTTAGAAGAGGTGCCAGATTTGGTGAATTTGTATGATCGCCGTAACAAAAAAGATTTAATGGTAATAGGCGTAGTATTTGATTACCAGAGCACCAAAGAAGTAGCGGAGTATGTTGATGATATGCTGATGTCTTACCCAATAGTACTGGGAGACGATGCAGTGACAGCACAGATAGGCTCAGCCGAAGTGTTACCAACGACCTTCATTTATAATCCTAAAGGTGAGTTAGTAAAAATCAAGCGAGGCTTAATTACCAAGCAATACATAGAAAAGTTAATTGGAATAGACAAAAATTAACGCACATATAGATTAAACATTAATTTTGTTAAATACTGATTTAATGCGGCACTGCTATGCTGTTGCCAGCACTGTCTAGCACGTTTAATTGATTCTCATCTGCGAAATGCATTAGCTGCGCATAACCATCTGGGTTTACTGTTTTAAGTTTTAAATCCACGGCTAAGCAACGCACGCCATTAACAACTCTAGGTTTTAAATATGGCGAATACTTGAGCTTTCTGTTGTCGCCAAACGTAGCATAAGTGCTACACATACGATCCACCCAGTCACTTGGGCGAAATGGCTTACCTGCACGGGTATTGCCTTCAATAATAATTTCATTCGCTTGCACGTTTGCCAGATGGCTGGCTTTGGCGCTAGATTGTTCTGTCGTCATTTAATTTTTACCATGTCATACATTATTTCTGAAATTAGAGTTTAGGTGAATTATAACAAACCATACTTATACACAGTAGTTAAGAACTGAATTTCTTGCTCGTCAATATGGTTTGTTTAATGTTCAGCTATCTAACTTGTGAAGCATCTATAAATTCAAACACTTTAACCACGCTAGTCACGCCTTGAGTGTTGCGGGCAATCTCTACGGCAGCATCTGCTTCACTTGTAGTTACAATTCCCATTAAATATACCACACCATTTTCTGTCACTACTTTTACATAATTTACAGGAAATTTATTTTCGGTTAAAAACTGACCTTTTACTTTTGATGTGATGAAACTATCGTTACTGCGCGAACCAATTGATGATTTTGGTCCCACCGTAATTTCATTGGTCACGGAGCGTATGTTGTTGATTTCTTTAACTAAACTTTCCGCCTTTGCTTTTGCGGCATCTTCAGGTACTTCGCCTGTAAGCAATACATTGCGATTGTAGCTAGTCACGTTGACGTGCGCATACTCACCTAAGTTAGTTTCCATTTTCTTAACGGCTTTTAGCTCAATATTTTCATCTTCCACAAAAATGCCGGCAGTGCGCCTATCAGCCGCCATTGCACCTCCAGCCGCGGCGCCTCCAGCAACGATTGGAAAGCAAGCTGTTAGCTGTGATGCGAGTAGAGTAGATAAAGCAAGTGTGAGAATATTTTTACTGGTTGAATTCATTAATAACTCCTTAAGCGTTGATTTCAGTTTTCTGTAAAGCTCTTAATCTTGATGAATATTTAGTTGAATTAAGTGTTGTTAAGTGAAAACAGAAGTGTAGTTTTTGCAAATCATACGCGCATTATGCGTCAAAAGCATTACGTACCCATTCTAAGTGTTGTAAGTCTACTTTACTCATTAAAACCGCATCAAAGCGGCATGGACTCTCACCATAAGCCTGTAAATAGTGTTGCGCAGTTAATATGAGTTTTTTTTGTTTTTGTGGCGTAATGCTCGCAGCGGCGCTTCCAAACTGGCTGTTCGACCTTAACCGCACCTCAACAAATACCAGCGTTTTAGCATCCATCATGATTAAATCAATCTCTCCAAAACGGCAGTGATAATTTTGCGTCACCATTTTAAGTCCATGATTCATTAAAAAAGTTGCGGCTAATTTTTCGGCTATTAAGCCTGCGTTGTTCTGATTAATTTTCATAGGCGAAATTTTTTATAGGAGTCAAAGCCACTAGGCTGTAAAATTCAAACATGAAAAATTTAAGTATAAGTGGCTACCATTTGAGTGAGTCAAGTGATGACCAAACTACATCATGAGTAGTTACGGTACATTATATGTGGTGGCAACGCCAATCGGCAATTTAGGTGATATTACCTTGCGCGCACTTGAAACTTTGAAGGCCGTGGATGCAATTGCTGCTGAAGATACGCGGCATACGTCAGGTTTATTGTCGCATTTTGGAATAAGCAAAAAGCTTATTGCCGTACATGAACATAATGAACATCAGTCTGCTGAAAAGTTGTTAGTGCAA
>JANOHT010000172.1:0-21016 GCA_031406605.1 Methylotenera sp.
GCACCTCAAGATTGCTATTAAAAGCATTAGAAACAGAATATAGCACTAGTTTATTTCCTAACTGCCCATTAACTTAACTTAATAAATTTAAATTTACAGTTAATAACACTGACTTTTTAAATATATTAGTGATTTATTCTAAATTTAAGTTTCATAATGACAACTAGCATATCAGTCATTAAGCAATATTCAATAATAGGAAAATATCATGCGCATCCGCACCCATGCAGTTCGTGAGCTTGACCGTATAGACATGAAAATATTGTCCGTGTTGCAAGAAAATGCACGCATCCCTATTACCGAGCTAGCTGAACGTGTCGGGCTTTCAGTGACACCATGCGGCGAGCGGGTGAAAACGCTAGAGAAAGAAGGCGTGATTCTTGGTTACCACGCAAGCCTGAACCCGCATGCGCTGGGGCTTTCTTTATTAGTGTTTGTGGAATTAAAACTTTCTACGAAATCTGGTGCAATCTTCAGCAAATTTAAACAAGAAATTCTCAAGCTACCTAGTGTACTGGAGTGCCATTTAGTGTCCGGTGATTTTGATTACCTCATCAAGGCTCGCATCGCGAAAATGTCAGATTACCGTACATTACTCGGTGATATTTTACTTACATTGCCTGGCGCTCAGGAATCAAGAAGCTATATCGTCATGGAGGAAGTTAAAGAAGGTTTTTCGTTACCGTTGGATGAGTCACATGATTAATACCAGATAAATAAATTTAATCTGTGGTCAATCAGTTTTTAAAATTACAGCAGATTCAATTAAGATAAATACTGCAACATTTTGATGTTGCGATAGTTATATACAAACATCTCTTAAAACGTAGGTGGGCTACATGCGCTTACCAACATACACACTTGGGTGCCCGCATTACGAAAACGGTGTGGCTCTCGACTATTAAAATAATACGCGTCGCCTACACCCAATATTCGCGTAGACTCACCTACCGTGACTTCAAGCCGCCCAGAAATTATCACGCCACCTTCTTCACCTTCATGTTCAAGCATAACCAAACCTGTATCTGCGCCTATTTCGTAGCTCTCGTAAAGTATCTGTAAAGCATGGCCCGCTTTGGCTGAGCCGATTTGACGATATGAGATACCTTCGCCGCCGCTGATTTCGGTGAGTTCTTGTGCACGATAAAACACTTCACTTTTCATGTCAGGTAATTCATCTGAGAAAAACTCAGCTAAAGTCATGGGAATGCCCGCAAGTATGCGCTTTAGGGCGCTCACGGATGGACTAGTACTGCCTGATTCAATGAGTGAAATAGTGGCATTGGCGACACCTGCTTTTTTGGCTAAAGCACGTTGCGATAATTGGTGCCGCAAGCGTACCATGCGCAATCGAAACCCTAAGTCAGTCTCCATATAAACCCTTTGTTATTACTTAAGCTGTTTAAAGTGTTAAATATACAATAACATTGATTACATTGTCATCAATAAAATCAATAACTTAAGTAATTATAAATACAGTCTTGACGGCATATACTAAACACTTGAGTATATGCATAAATCTATCAATTAACGTCATACCAGCGAAGGCGGGAATGACGGGTATTTGAAATAATATTTAAGGATTCGAAATGGTGCTCAATAAGAAAATTCAACTACCAAACATGTCAAATTACTGGGTACCGTTTACAGCTAATCGACAATTCAAGGCTATGCCACGGTTATTTAAAGCGGCGAAAGGTAATTACTACACTTCTATAGATGATAAACAGATACTGGATGGAACAGCGGGCTTATGGTGCGTGCCTGCCGGACATGGGCGTGAAGAGATTGCAATCGCCGTTGCTAATCAACTACGCACACTTGATTATGCCCCTGCATTCCAATCGAGCCATCCGTTAGCATTTGAAGCGGCAGAGCGTTTAGCGCAGTACATGCCTGTGGGGCTAGATAGAATATTCTTCACTAATTCAGGCTCAGAATCTGCGGATACCGCACTAAAAATCGCACTGGCTTATCATCGCGTTTGCGGCAATCCGTTACGCAATAAATTAATCGGCCGTGAGCGTGGTTATCACGGCGTAAATTTTGGCGGCATCGCGGTCGGTGGCATTGCGGGTAATCGCAAAGCATTTGGTAACAGTTTGGCAGGCATTGATCATATTCGCCATCCGCTAGATATTGCAAATAACGCCTTCACACGCGGTGTACCAGAAGACGGCGGCATTGCACTTGCGAATGAATTTGAGCAACGCATTATGACCTTGCATGACCCTGCAACGGTTGCTGCGCTCATTGTTGAACCTATGCAAGGCTCTGCAGGGGTGATTGTGCCACCTGCTGGATATTTAAAACGACTGCGTGAAATTTGTACTAAACACGGCATTTTATTGATTTTTGATGAAGTTATAACTGGTTTTGGCAGACTGGGTACTAAGTTTGGCGCCGATTATTTTGATGTGATTCCAGACATTATTACCTGCGCTAAAGGCTTAACTAACGGCGTTGTGCCTATGGGTGCGGTAGCGGTTAAACGTGAGATTTATGATGCATTCATGGAAAACTCAGCCACTGGCACAATTGAATTGCCACATGGCTATACCTACAGCGCAATACCAATTGCATGTGCTGCAGCAATGGCTACTTTAGATATTTTTGCAGCAGAGCAATTAGAAGACCGCGCAGCAGGGCTTAGTCAATATTTTGAATCTGCAGCGCACAGCTTAAAAGGCTTGCCGATGGTGAAAGACATCCGCAATATAGGCCTAGTCGCAGGTATCGAGTTTGAAGCGATAGCAGGTAAACCTGGTGCAATGTCGTTTGCAACCTATCTTAAATGTTATGAATTGGGCATACACGTGCGCTATACGGGCGATATTATTGCCGTATCACCACCGCTCACTATCGAAAAACATGAAATTGACCGTATCTTTAATACCATCGCCGAGGCCATTAAAAGCATCGTTGTGGCGGGCGATGCTGGTTTAGATTTCACGCATTATCTTAAAAATGAGCAGGAGTGGGCGATGCACCAGCAATCAGTCGCGGAAGATATCGCGATCTCAGAACAAACAAATCATCACCACAAAAACATCGCACTGGAGCATTTGGTATGAGTTCTATTAACGTAAGCTCTAGGCTTTCAAACGCCCGCATCATAGGCCATTACATCAATGGCGAGCATACCGCCGGTGCGAGCACTAGACTTAGTGATGTCTACAATCCGGCGACAGGTGAAGTGCAAGCGCAGTTACGAAATGCCGCGGTTGACGATGTGAATGCTGCGATTACTGCAGCGCAACAGGCTTTTCCAGCGTGGGCTGCAACCCCCGCATTACGCCGTGCACGCATCATGTTCAAATTCAAAGTCTTGCTGGATGAAAGTGCAAATGACTTAGCGAAAGCGATTTCGCTAGAGCACGGCAAAACCATTAGCGACGCGCGTGGTGAAGTAACGCGCGGTATTGAAGTGGTGGAGTTCGCCTGCGGTGCGCCGTACTTAATGAAAGGCGACTTTAACGATAACGTAGGAACAGGCATTGATACCTACAACATGCACCAACCATTAGGTGTGGTAGCTGGCATTACACCGTTTAACTTCCCGATTATGGTACCGCTATGGATGATTCCAATGGCGTTAGCGACAGGCAACACCTTTGTGCTAAAACCATCAGAAAAAACGCCTAGTGCCAGTTTGATGATTGCAGACTTATTGGCCGAGGCTGGTTTACCAGCAGGCGTGTTTAATATTGTAAATGGCGACAAAGAAGCGGTTGGTATTTTGTTAACCGATAAACGCGTGCAAGCGATTAGCTTTGTAGGCTCTACGCCGATTGCAGAGTATATTTACAGCACAGGCACTAAAAATGGTAAACGTGTGCAAGCCTTAGGCGGCGCAAAAAACCATTTAGTGGTCATGCCAGATGCTGATTTAGACCAGGTTGCCGATGCGCTGATAGGCGCAGGCTATGGCTCAGCTGGCGAACGGTGCATGGCGATTTCAGTGGCTGTTACTGTGGGCGATATTGCCGATAAGTTAATCGCTAAGCTGACTGAGAAAGTGAAAGACATCACAATCGACCAAGGTCTGAACGAAAAAGCCGATATGGGCCCATTGGTCACGCCGCTACACTATGCCAAAGTAAAAGAGTACGTAGACTTGGGCGTGACAGAAGGTGCAAAACTGGTGATTGATGGTCGCAACTACCGCCATATAGGTCATGAAGAAGGCTTCTTTTTAGGACCCTGCTTATTTGATCATGTGACAAAAGACATGCGTATTTACAAAGAAGAGATTTTTGGTCCAGTATTATCTATAGTGCGCGCCAAAACCTTTGAAGAAGCACTGCAGCTGGTTAACGACCATGAATTTGGCAACGGCGCTGCAATTTTCACGCGTGATGGCGAAGCTGCACGTGAATTTACCCAACGTGTTCAGGCTGGCATGGTGGGCGTCAATGTGGCGATTCCTGTGCCTATCGCATTCCATAGCTTTGGCGGCTGGAAACGCTCACTGTTTGGCGACCATCACATTTATGGCACTGAAGGTATCCGATTCTATACACGCCTTAAAACAACTACTTCACGCTGGCTATCAGGCAATAAAGCTGCTGGGGCTGAATTTGTGATGCCGACAATGAAATAAAATCTTGGGGCTTTTTGATCAACATGCAAGGCACTTGGTATTTTTCAGGGAATACCTCTTATTAGCTAGCGAATTGATGTAAAGCGCTAACATTTATAATGCCACAATACTAAATAAAAAAAGCCCAGTCATTTCTGACTAGGCTTTATATTTGGTAGGGCGTGCGGGGATCGAACCCACGACAAACGGATTAAAAGTCCGTTTACATATAAAAAACCACCATTGATTATATAGAGATATATTATATTTTCTCTTTATATACATATATTTATAATTTTTAAAGTTGTAATATTATCTGAAATTATAACAAAGTATAATAAAAATAAAGTTTATAATTTGGACAATATTTGGACAGACTATTTTTTGCAACTCATAGTTGCTATTAATTATTATAAGAGATTATAATTAATTCACTAGATTGCCACTGTGTAATTCGAGCCAGTTTATTTACTTCGCGTAACTGGTTAAATGGTTTTCTAAACTGTTAATCGCGATAGTTGAGACTCTCATTGGATGTGTCAATGATAAAGGGTCGGAGCGGGCTAGACCTTGAACCCCAAGATAGCACTTGGTATACGAATAGCGCGGGGGCGCCTTAGAGACACATGACCTCAATATGTCCCACCATTGCTACCAGATGCAATGGGCTATATTCGTATGGGGTTCATGATGCAAATTGCCAATACCAGCTCATTTTTCGATTATCTATCATCGAGATATCCTCTTATCATTACAGTTCGTCTCTTAAGTGAAATAACTAATGAGAATGAACAATCAATCAGAAATAGTATTAGCAAAGGGGATTATCCAATCCCTTCTTTCAAGCTAGGACATAAGCGACTGTTCCGACTTACTAATGTAGCTTCATATATTGAACATCAAGTTCAAATTTCTGAAATTCCTAAAGTAAGTCCCAAACCATTAGGTCGGCCAACTAAGGCCGAGCAAATAGCTAAACGTAGATTAAACGCAAACTTAGTTTCAGGTTAAGGCCATCATGGGCAAGAACCTGGCAACTCAGCCAAAACCATTGCAAGAATACATTGCAAATTTCGATGGGCGTAAATCAAAAGTTAAAGCGATTATTCAACCATGGAAGCCGAGCACATCTTTGCAGCTACCATTGTGGCCAGAACATCGTCCGATACCTAATGATATTGCTCGGTCAGCATTATTTAATGCTCGAAATAAAAAATTTCCTAGAAGGTATCTTAAAAGTGCTGAAATATATGTGATTGGCAAAGCCAAAATTTCATATACAGGCGAAGAATTGCGTCAGGACGATGAAACTGTCTGGATGCAACTAATTCATCTTGCCAATCTTATTCCGCTGGATAGGTCAGTTGAATTCACACCATATAGCTTTTGTAAATCTATTGGTTGGAACACATCAGGTAGAGATTATCTACGTCTAAGAGAAATATTAACAAGGCTCCAAGCTACTGCATTACAAATCTACAATGGTCATATTGAAGAAGGTGGCAGCTTTTCGCTAGTTAAAGAATTCAGATGGAAAGATCACTCCTCCAATACCACTCTCAATAAATATCAAGTAGATCTATCCCCGCTATTAGTAAAACTTTTTGCAGCTAAACAATTTACTTTTCTTGAATGGCAACAACGATTATCTCTGCCTTTGGGTATAGCTACTTGGCTGCAAGGCTATTTTGCAAGTCATCAAGATAACTATGCTCTCCGTATTGAGACTATCCGTCAGGGTTGTGGCATAGAAATAAAAAATCCGAAGAAATTGAAAGAATCTATCACTGCTGCTCTCAAGCAATTAGAAAAATGTGGATTCCTAACTTCATCGACCATTATTAATGGGCTTGTACATGTCACAAGGAGTGCTAAAAATAATGATAAATAACTATCGTGTTTTGAGGTGCCAATTTTTCAATCACTATCGTGTTAAGAGGTACCAACTATCGTGTTTTGAAGTGCCAAACTATCGTGTTATGAGGTGCTAACAAAAATCGGAATTGGCATATTTAATGCGGGTTACAGATTACTTTTTTAAGATGCTAACCTTTATTTAATTATATATAACTAGAGAACCTGTGGATAAGAACACAATGAAAAAAAGAAATAAACCCTGGAAGCAAATAAATAGTGGAGCAACCAAATTAGTTCAGACGCACATGTATACCTTGCTTCGGATTATCCGAAGTTTGCTGGTAGGAGCCGGAGTGGTAACTCTGCAGCTAAAAGCTGCACTCCGTATCCCAGCAAAGTATATGTGCGGAATCCCTAACTTCGTATCACAACCGGTTTACACACAGTTTGCTTGCGTAAGAGGCGCCGCAAACTATGGAAAACCGTCTTTCGCAGAGTTTCGCGCCCGCGAAACTTATTAACTCAGGAGAAATAATAATGAAAAACAAAATCATCATATTGGCTTTAATGTGCACCGCATTACTTGCATGTAACAAAGGCACAGTCAGCTATACAGGGCATTGGAAGAAATTAGATAAACCAAACGTGGTGCTTGAAATTACAGATGAAGGTAATGATCACGTTGTTATTTCAAAAACCAACATAAATGAATGGAAGCGGCCAGTTAGGAAAGTCCCCATCACCATTGATGGTGGGGCTTTAATTTTTAGGGACATTCAAGTTGGGATTATCCAAAAAGACGGGAGTTTATTATTTGATGGCGCTGTATATGTACGTCAATCAGTAGCGGAAATCGAAGCCATGAAAGTTACGCTAGCTACCCCGCAAAAACCATTTCGACCATTCTAGGCCAGGAGAACATCATGCAATGGGGTTTTTATAACAACTTTTCTAAAATGATTTTAGAGCCATTTAACTTTTTATCTTCAATATCAGAAGCACTCATTGTGATGATTATGCCCATCATAGTTATTACTCTGACCATTAGAGTCATGTGGTATGGCTTTGAAACAATGAGGGGGCAAGGTGGACATAACGTGCTTATGGAAGTCTTTTTTAAGAATGTAAAACCTATTCTTGTCGTTTCCATTGGTTTAACTGGCGGTGCTTACGCTTCAAACATACTGCCAATTATCGAAGAATTACGTACTACTTTGACATCCTTATTCACCCACACCTCTGCTGCTAATAGCTATGCGATATTAGACTCATCAATGGAAAAGGCAATAGAGACATTTACAACAATGACAAATGACGCTTGGGAAAACCATATGTTGATCGGAGTAACAAATGTAGATTTAACAGGCGTATTCATGATTTTTTGTGCTTGCGTTATGTTTTTTGCTTTATTACTTTACACAATTGTTGCAGCTGGCCAATTACTTGTTATTGATGTCATGTTTATTGTGTTGTTTGCACTCGGACCAATTTTCATCGCTTGTTTTGCATTCAATGCAACTTCAAGGTTCTTTGACTCTTGGCTATCTACAGTTCTTAAATATGTCTTTACTGCGGCTCTAATAATGCTTGTAGTTGGAGTAGGTAATGGAATTTTTGATAGCTTTGTTACAAAAATGCACGATAGCGCCGGCTTTATGGATTTTATAAAAGCGGCCGCATATTCATTGGCTTCATCATGTTTATTAATTTACTTCACTTTAAAAGTACCTTCACTTGCCGGAGACATGATTGGTAATGGAGGCATTTCACTGTTTAGTCCATCTGCAGTTGCAGCTCCTATAGGTTCAGCAGCCAAAAGTATTACGGCGCCAGCAACAAATTATGTAGCTAATAAAGCATCATCAGGAGCAGTTGTATTGCGAGATATGGTTTCAAAAGTTACTCGTCAGAATGGAACAGGTTCTATCAGTGCAGGAGATAGGCCATTAAGCCCCTCAATGCAGGGTATGTTAGACGGAAAATAAATTAAGCGGCCAACAAGAGGTTTCGACCACCTCAAGTTGACCTAACCAAAATCACTAAAAGGAGTAGTAATGATGGCTAATAATGATTCTACGCAAGACGTTTTCACATTCCAAGAAGTAAGACATGCTTTTAAAAAATTACTCAAATTGGAACAATCTAATATTATTGATGGGCACTTACCTAAAGATTTAAACTTCGTGGGGGAAATGTTTGCTGAAATGACATTTGAAGGCTATGAAACTGTATTTAAAGCCTCTCTGAGCCAACAAGAAGTTAATTTGATAGAAAGGTATAGCGATGCATAAAGTAATCAGTGAAAACGAACGTGCCAAGCGCCAACAGCGTGTGGATTTTGCAAAAGGAAATGTCGAGCTTGAAGGATTCAAGATAGATGATGAAACCAAGCAAATTTCAGAAAAATATATCAACGGCGAAATTACCGGTGATGAACATGTTGAATTGATATTTGCACGCATCCGAGTAGGCCAAAAAACTCTATGAAAGCTAAGCTTAAGAAAATCGGTAAATCTCAATGGGTAATCATTCCAAATTCTATTATTGCGAAGTTGGGTAGAGGTAAAGGTTTGGATATGACTGTGGAAAATAATGCCATCGTATTGCGCAAGCTAGATAAGCCAGTTCGCATTGTTGGCGCGGATAGGGTTTTGCCACCAGAAACGACGTTGTTTGGAGCCATGGCAAATAGTGTGAAGCTAGAGCGAGATATTGTTTCCCCCTTGGATAACGATTGGGAGGCATGCCTGTGAGTGTAGCGTTGCTGGAAATGACTTCGATGCATCCTTCGAAGCATCAGAGTTTATTTCTTTGGATTTTATTGGTGGGTACAAGTCAGTATTTGGGGATCAAACTCATGTTTCTATCGATATATGCCAATACTGTCAAAAAGAAAAATTAGGTGCATGGCTCAAAACAACAAGTTATGAAAAACGATTCCCATTGAACTAGTAGCTGTACGCAAACCGTCTATCGCGGATTTTCGCGCCCGCGAAACTCAGATTAACTAGAAACAAAAGCCAGAATAATGAAAAAATTTGAAGAAATTAAAGCTCAATCTTTAGTTGCGTTAATTTGCGATTGCTGCGGCCGTGAATCTATAGTTGATGGAAATGACTTCGAAGCTTCAGAGTTTATTTCTTTGGATTTTATTGGTGGGTACCAATCTGTATTTGGAGATCAGACTCATGTGTCTATCGATATATGCCAATACTGTCTAAAAGAAAAATTAGGTACATGGCTCAAAACAACAAATAAAGCTTCGGACGACTTCTTAACCGAAAGAGGGAGCCAGGAACAAGCAGAGCGAGAATCTTTAGATGATTAAATACATGCTTGATACCAATATTGTGATCTACGTGATAAAGAGTAGACCTATTGAGGTGCTAGATACTTTTAACAAATATGTAGGGCAGATAGTTATGAAAATGAATGAGTATTTAGGAAATGTGCATTCAAATTGAACTAGTAGCTGTACACAAACCGTCTATCGTGGATTTTCGCGGGCGCGAAAATTGTTAGCCCGCATGATGTGTATTAAGCCAAATGCTAGTAGCTGAGGTTATCGCCATATATATTACTATGGCGGGAGCGACCTGAAAGAAGAAGAAAATAATCATTGCTTCTATTGTCTCTATTGATTTTTCTTTTCTAAATGCATTGAGGATTGCAAAAAAACGACGAAAGCCTTTAATACCTTGAGTATTTAGTGAAAGATGCAATTCTGAACGCCACTCGTATAGACCATCAAAACAGCGGCCCCAAAATATTGTGCAATTTGCATAGACTGCCAATATAAAGCTTCCAAGTAAGAAATAAAACAAACTAGTTGAAGCCCAATTATTCAAATCAAAACGTGTGAAATCAAGTTTCGTAGTCATAAGTATTAATATTGTAAATATAATGATCTGTGGAGTGAGGTTGCGCAAATACTCAAGATAGTGCGCTCTTCCGTCATTGAGTAACTGTATTCTGTCTGTAATTTTTTGTTTTTCCATTTGGTTTTCTTCTTGTAAGTTTTTTAATAGGTTAGACATAGATTTTCGCGCACGCGAAAATACTTCTCTAAATTACATCATCTGTTTTCACTATGCTATTAAAAACAAATTTCTTGGCCGGAGTAAGCTCTCCAGGAGTTTGGCTGGAATCATTGCTTGAATTCAAGCTAGGTTGATTGCTAGCGTTAGATGATGATATAGGACTCGGCTTTTCTGAAGTCTTATTCTTTTTTGACCATTTGGAGGCATTCTCGCTACGACTTTTGATGAACTTTCGTACTGCCTCTGGTGTTACCGTTAAGCCGTTGGTGCTTAGCCATTTGCATATTTGCCAGTTTGCGTAACCTTTATCTTTTAGTCGAAAGATTTGTTCCTGATAGGCTTCAAGTCTCGAGCGTTTCGCTTGTGGTTTTTCTTGTTTTTCAAACTCTTCTATATCCATTTTGTGATCCTTTTGCTGAATCTTGATTATCTATCCACTGCAAACCATCGTTACAATCAAAAACAACACATTTTCAAACACAATACACATTAAAACAACCTAATACAACAATAAATAAAATAAAGACAACTTCAATACAACCTATAAATAGTCTTATTCATAAGAGGCTTATAGTTTTTAAGGTTAGAAAGGCACGATGGGCATGTTTACACTTTTGCTACGCAACGTGTCAAAATGCCTGTGCCAAAGGTTCCACCTTTGAAACTGGAGTTAGCTACGCTTTGAGATTTTCGCGTGCGCGAAAATCCAAGAATTTTTCTAATTTTATTTTGGATATAAAAATGGCAAAAGAATATATCTGTGGATACCCAGCAACATGTGAAGATTGTGGGGTAATTGATAAACCCTTAGGACGTACGGATTCAAATACCGGAAACTTTATTCAACGTTGCCAAGCTTGTGGATATGAATGGGTTGCTATGACTGCAGAGGATCAACATGAGCAAGCTGAAAGTCGCATGGAAGAGGCACAGGAAGTAATCAATCCAGTACTACGTAAATTTCTTAAATCTGGGTTTTAGCTCCTAGCTTAATTCCAAAGAGAACACTATGGATAGCGAAATTGATGTTGAACTAGACGATGTCATAAACAGAAGAGCAGCATTAATCGGGGCTATTGAAAATGGCAGCTTGGACTCATTAGATGGGGTAATGTCACCAGTTTCTCAATCTCTTGCTGAAAGGCTGGGGACTCAGCAATTTGATATGAACTCATGGTGGGTAGCAACTCCTACTTATTGGATATGCCCAGGTTGTGGCCGTGAAAAATCAGAAATCGCAAGATTGAATACCAATGGTGAAATTATGTGTCATTTGGTAGAGCACCACGATCATATGACGGATGTGTTGAAACGTAGATTTCAAGAAATTTCAATAAGTCGTGAAAAAGTAATTGCCAATGCAGAGGCTGAGAAGTTTGCGAAACGTTCATCAATGATGATTTCTGCCTTTGAAAACACAATTGTATGCGTTGATTGTAATAATGCCGACGCAGTAGCAAAAAAAATAGTTAAGGCTCATCCTGACTTTTCGTTTTCATCGCAAGAGCTTCGCCAATTCGTCAACCCAACATCTAACCAGCCGCATCAAGTTATCGAGAAAATCGCGGAGAAAATATGGATAGAGAGTGAGCGTACATTTGAGCTTAGATTAAAAATAGCAGACCGTATTGCACAAATCGCTGCAAATAATGAGCATTGGTTTCAACCTGGAATATATGGCAGCAATCCAGAAATCATTACACGGCGGGCTGTGCAAGTTGTGTCAGACTGGAATGCCTCCGGCGTATTACAAGAGTTGAAAGGCTCTCGCAAAAAAAGGCCCACTAGATCGGTATCCGCTTGGAGACTCACGCAATACCCCGCAATCAAAGTCCCACCTACAAAAAATGAGATTGAACATGCAGGTCTAGTTACAATTGCCAAATTCTGGGCTTTGATTGATGAAGAATGGAAATGCCCTGGGTGCCAAAGAAAGAAGCGAGAGTTGGTGCGAAAAAACAAGGATGGAGAATGGACGTTTCCAATGGGAAAAAGATATCTGTTTAATACAGAAGCCCCATGGAGTCGTATCGACACTCTCGCATGTGGGGACTGTTTAAAGGTTGCAGAGGATCTGGGAAGAGAAGCTGCATTTATCGCAAATAAAAAAGTCCAAGGATTTGCCGCTAAGGTTAGTGTTGATGAAGTGAGGCGATGTGTGATTCCACAGGCACATTCCCGGCACAATATTAACAATGCAGTTTCAGATGAAATTTTAAAAGCCATCGCTCAAAGAATAACATTGGCTATTGATTGAGATTATGTAAAAGGTATATTTAATTATTAACTCTACATACTTCTTGTTTTTTAACCTCATTTGAGGTATAAATATGAGAAGTAAACTTTTTGGAGTTAATTAATGGCACTTCCAGTACGTAATGAAGAGTTTGAAGTTAAGTCTCGGCTAAATGAGATTTTTGGCTTAGAAGCTAAAGATATTCAAGATATTATTATGCAAGGTTTATATGCTAGGAAGGCCTGTACTCCCAATCATCCTAGAACGTATGCTGGACTAGCTCAATGGGCGGATACTGTTAGAGCTCTAAGGGATAAAACGTCCCCAAGTGGTTGGACAAGTAGCGATGACAATAACTTCCCTTTATGTATTCACCCATCGAACAATCTAGTAATTGTTATTCAGACGGGCGATAAAGATACTGGAATTTCCGCTAATAACCCTTCAAATCGTGCTGCAAAAGGAACGAATACTGAGCAGGCTATTTGGGCAAATCAAAAACAACTTTCTTTGTTTGATGCTTTACCAGAAGTTTTTTTGGAAACTGGTAGTGATAATCGCATCATGTGGGTATTGTTGTATCACGTAACTCCTACTGAAATTAGATTTGAGCTTTCGCTACCTTCAAAAATTGTTGGTGGCAAAATCCGCTCATGGCAAGAACGTCTAGTGTTTCCTGCAATAGTGCTAGACCAGATTGATATTGAGATTGGAGATGATGATGACGGAAATGATAACAGGCAAGAGTTTGAAATCAATATCGAACGAAAAATCTAATACAAAAGACTTTAACCCCAGTCGGCTAACCTTTGCTAGAACACGCAGAGGTTTTAAAAAGGCTGATTTAGCAAAAAAAATAGGTGTAACTTCTCGTTCAATTACTGGTTATGAAAGTGGTGAGTACCCACCGGAACTGGAGAGGCTCGATCAATTAGCTATTGTTTTAAAGTTTCCAAGAGACTTCTTTTTGGATGAAGATGCAATTGAGCAAATTGAGCCAGATGCAGTCAGCTTTCGTGCTATGTCTAAGATGAGTGCAACACTAAAATATATGGCAATTGGTGCTGGTACTATCGCTGTACAGCTTAATACTTGGATTGAGAATAAATTTCAGCTTCCAGCACCTGACTTGCCAGAGCTTGGACGTAATATTGATCCAGAAGCTGCTGCAGAGGCACTACGCAATTACTGGGGTCTCGGCGAACAGGCTATCAGTAATATGGTTCATCTGCTCGAAGCTAAGGGTGTTAGAGTGTTTTCTTTAGCAATTGACGCTAAGGAAGTCGACGCTTTTTCCATGTGGCGAGATGGCACGCCTTTTGTGTTCTTAAATACTCAAAAATCTGCGGAACATAGTAGATTCGATGCTGCGCATGAATTGGGTCATTTAATTATGCATCGCCATGGTCAACCACATGGCCAAGAAGCTGAAAAAGAAGCAAACGCGTTTGCTTCAGTATTTTTAATGCCTGAAAAAAGCATCAGGGCTAAACAGTTATATTTTCCTACTTTGGATGGTTTAATAAAAGCTAAAAAACATTGGAAAGTTTCTGTCTCTGCACTTAATTATCGATTGCATGCATTGGGATTTACTACAGAGTGGACTAATAGAAGCTTGTGTATTCAGATTTCTCAAGCAGGCTATAGAACTAGTGAGCCAAATGAAGTGCAACGGGAAACTTCTCAGGTTTTAGATAAAGTGTTTAACGCACTTAGAGCTGAGGGCATAGGGAAGAATGATGTGGCTCGTGAACTCAAGATAACAACTTACGAAATAGATGAGTTGACATATGGTTTGCTTAAAATTGGTTTGGTTCCAGACAGGGACGAAGCTTTTAGTAGCGATATTTCACATCAGTTATCTAAGCCCAAGCTCTCTGTCGTGAAATGATACTTAATTATCTCAAATGAAATGGCAATTCAATAATTTATGGAGATCATTGTTTGAATGACAAAAGTTAGTGAAACTGATAAATTCCAACAATACTAAAAATTAATAATTGGAAAGTTATGTCTGAAACCCATAATATTGGTGAGATTGCAGCAGAAATTTCAAAAGATATTTTCAAACATTTTCTTTGGGACACTCACTCCAAAAGAGATGACAACTTCAAATGCAATAATGAAAGCCATGTTGGGGAAGGTGGAAAGTCGAAACTTACTCATCCAGGAGATGTGGTATTTTTTTATGAAGATCCATACTTAGGGAAACAAATATACTTACATACAGATTTAAAAAGTTATAAAGCTGATTCAATCTCCCCCACTCGATTACGCTCAGCGTTTAAATCTTTATGCATGACCGTAGAGTGTGCTAAAGAGTCTTCTGACTGGCGCATGAAGTATTCCGTCGATTCTTCAGAGCCTCATGAAGTAAGAGGTTTGTTATTTATACATAACCATGATAATGGTTACGACAAGTCATTTTATGAGGCTATTGATAAAGTAGATATACAAAATCTGCCGGTTGCACCAGGCTCGCTACTTCACTTTTTAGGACCATATGATATTCAGCGCTTATATAGCATTGGTAACGATATCATGCGTTTGAAAAGTGAAGATGAGCTTCCAAAGAAATACACTTTTTACTATCCAGACCTGGTTATGTCTCGTCGTCAAGGCGATGTTTGGGATCAGCCAGCAATGATTGAATCACTTACTGGCCCATATCTAATAATTAAGCATGGTGAGGCGGATAAGTGCACTTCTGGGTATGTTATTTATTACAATCGTCCTGGAGATTCACCAGAAGAGTTTGAGTATTTTTTAGATACTCTATCTCGATATCAAATGCTAGAGTCCGGAGAAAAAATACGTATTCGAGTAACAGGAAGTAACACGATTGATGATTTAAAAAGCGTATTTCAAACTGCAAAAAAGAAATATGTTAAAGCTTGGGGATTCGATCCAGCCCGCGAAGCAATTTTAGATAAGATCGATATAGCTAGAATTACTAATGTTACTAGTACTTATAATCCAGGTGATATGGGGTGGCGCGAATGAAAAAAAGTGTACATGGACCATCTCTATACTATGCAACAGATAAAAATATTTTTGATGCATTAAACCAGCACAAAGTTGATATGCCAACTATTCTGGGACTATTTCAACGTAGAAATATTATCGTGGGGAAGAAAACTCCAAGAGAAGACTTAGCAAAATATTTTGCTAGATTAACTCACGATTACTATGACCATAAAGACATTGCCAACCGTCTAGGAATCGCTCCACGTCGTGAACGCATTACTTCTATGGATATAGTTGGATTAAATGAAGTCGAGAATTTACAAGTAGCTGTGGAGCAGCTTAAACAAGAGTTAGAGGCAGGTGGGGATGTTGTGCATATTGAAAGAAATGGCGATAGCTTGATAATGAATGTGCAATATTCTACAGTCGATTATAAACTCAATGAGTTTTCACAAGTACAAGTCCGAGACGGTACTGTAGAGTTTGTTAAGGCAGGAAATGATTACATCGTTCGAAATACTCAAAACGAGTATCTCAATAATGTACGCGATACTCTTATTGGCAAAATGGATAAAACAGCAGAAGTTCCATTAACTAAGGTTGCTGTATCACTTTTTGATATTGAATCTCCAAAACTTCGATCCAAATTTTTTCATGAATTGGTTAATAGCCTTCCTGGATATATTCGACGTGATGTTTCAGATGTGTATGTGTATAAATCTAAACCCGAACTTGAAGATAATGACGCGGATGATTCTGAAACTACTGATCCAGACACCCATATTGAAAGAGTATCTTTGCGTGGAAATGGTGTAACTAGATCAGAGATTTTAAATGGTCTATTGGATGAAGAAGATTACTACATTACTAAAATTGGCTGGACCGCCGCAGAAGTTATGGGACTAGGCAATGTATATGATATTGAGGCTGTATTTGCAGACCCTAAAGATTGCTCTGGTTTTTCATTCATACTTAGCGGAGTATTTCCTGTCGAAGAAGGTAAGGTTTCTTCTCGGAGAAGAGTTCCAGAGAAGGGTGAGATTGATGCCATTTCCAGAGTTATTGAAGCCAAATCTCGCGAATTAGTAATTAAGCTCCGCGCGGAATCTGGCACGAAGGATGTTTAATGCAAATTAGATATCGCTGGTATCGAATCCAGATTCCAAATAATGCTAATAGTCTAGCAGACACGATTTCTGGAAAACCGCTTACACAAGATTCAAGCTATGGGTTTTTAAGTGTTTCCGATGATTTAGGTGCTCAGAAATTTCGTTTTCTCTGGAGAATGAAGCTTATTGTTACTCGTTTTGATGAAGAAGGGACACCATCCTATGAAGATGTCGCGAGTATTTGTTTTACAGATTTCGCAATAATCTCTAAAAATGAGGATATATTTTTAAGGGTCGAAAATCCGGGTAGAAGTATTCGTGATCTACTGAATGCACTTGAATCAATTGTTGGACTTGGTTTTACTGCCAAACCAATTACTTTTGATAAAGTTAAACCAACAACAATTTTTGAGAATGTTGATGCAACAAAACTTGTAGGTTTAAAAGTTATAGGTGCGGTAGTAGAAGAAGATTTAGTTGCACGCATGGAATTTGCGTCCAAGCAAGGTATGAATATTGAGAATATGAGCTTGCTTAACGGACTAAAATATAAGGTTGATTCTGCTGTATATGAACTGTTTTATGAGGGCTTAAGAGGCCAAGTATCTATTACATCTAATGGAATGATTAAGGTAAGTGGTCACCTTGCTCCAAAACTCGTGGACCTAATTGAACATGACCTATCAAAATTCATTCACTGACGGCTCTCGTAGATCACCATGCTCGAATAAGTCTAGCTGGTTATATTTGTTCGCTGATATTCATGCAGATGGGGAATGGAGTGAGTACAAAGAATAAGACTTTAATTTGAACAGAACAAATGTTAACAAGAATTAGGTTCTAACAAAACTTAATAACAATTCAAAGTTCCCCGCATCAGCAGCTCTTAACGCAGTTAAATAAGTCTGTCTAACTTGGCCATCTTCCACAAGGTTCATTCTTCCCCACGTAAAAGCGTCATATCCATTTTGGGTCAATAGCACATCAGTAATCATCCTTGCATGCCTGCCATTTCCATTTGGGAAAGCATGTATCCAAACTATGTCACGATGAAATCGTGCTGCTATTTCATCAAATGGAAATACTTTATTATCTATTTGATACTGCACGTTTCCTAATAACTGATTAAGTTTTATAGCGACTTGCAACCAATCTACACCAATATTTTTATCAGAGTTTCTAAATGTACCTGCCCAGCGCCAAGTTTTATTAAACATATGTAAATGCAACTCGCGCACAAACTCTTCAGTTAATATACTTTTACGTTTAAGGCTTTTACTCAGCCATTTAGTCGCTTCAAGGATATTCAACTGCTCCCATTCATTTAGAGCTCCTTGAGTGGTGATATGCCTGGGAATTAATCCTGCTAAATCGTCCGGGTCTAAGGGCGTGGCTCCTTCAGCATGCGCGCCTTCTAATCCCATAGCTTAGACCATGAACCATCCAAAATAGAACGCTTAATATTTATCATCTGAATATCTGATAAGGATTTTTTTACATTCTGGTCCTCAAGTTTCATGGTGTGCTCCACCATGCCAACTTGTGCTTTGGCAATTGCTTCGGCGCGCGCATCTACCATTTCTTCTAATGAAGTTTCTGGAACAAAAGAATATATAACCTTGCAACCAAGGGCTTCTGCAAACCTATCAAGCTGAGCCAAAGTAATCTTATGCGAGATCTCATTTCTTTCAGCTGATGTTACGCTGGTTTGTGAAGCCTTTACTCGTTTCGCAAGCTGCCGAGTAGTCATACCTAATGCTTCACGAATAGTTTTAATGTACCCATTATATTTATTAAAACTTATTGAAGCATTTTTAGCTTCGGCAATTGCACTATCTACTTGAGTTAGTTTTAACTTTTGATAGTTCATATTTACCTCTATTGAACAATTATATTAAATCAATATATATTTTAATGATTTATTTTAATATATCAATAAGTATTTTATCGAATTAATAAAATAACTCAAAATATTTACAGCGTTTGTCAATTTATTTAAATACTAATAGACTAATCCAATTTTTTTGCTAAATTGGAAGCTTTCAAGTGAGTATATCTTTTAAGCATTTGTAGTGTTTTATGGCCAGTTACTGCAGCCACCTCCATAGTGTCAAACCTACCTGTTTCAAAAAGCCGACTTGTGCCTTCATGACGTTGGTCATGCAGTCTAATATCGACTAAGAAATTTGGGCTAGGCTCTACATTATGGATGGCACATATAGATAAATATTCTTTTCTAGCTCTACTGCGTGCACGTGCAAATGCCTGCGTCATACTGTTGGGTTCTAAACTGAATATTTTAGGATCTTGCTTATCTTGCCCTTTATCATCGGTAATAATGCGTCGAGGGACTGATTTTATGGCTTTAATGGCCACAGTTGATAGCGGCACATCACGGGAATCACCTGATTTTGTATCAGGAAGATGCGCTGTCCTATCCTTAAAATCAATTTTATCCCACTCAAGGCTAGCTATCTCAGCTCTTCGCATTGCCGACTCAATGGCCAATATAATTACAGCTTCTAACTCCTTAGATTCGCTAGCAGCAATTATCAAATCTATTTCAGACTTTTCTTCTAATACTCCTACTGTTGTGCCTGGTAACATTTCGGACGAAATGCGCCTATCACGTGGCTGTGATCCTTTAGGCATACGAATGGATAATAAAGGGTTAACCAACCCTTCAATACCCCACTCTTTTGAGGCAATATTGAATAGATGGCTAATGATGGCCAAAGAAAGTCTAATGGTATTTTCAGCTAAACCGGCTGCACGACCATCGTCACGATACTGAGCAAAATCAGTTCCTCGCAATGAACTTAAAGATCTCTTTGCAAGTTTGTGAGATTGCCAAGCTTTTATTCGATCAGTCTCAGCTTTCCAACCTTTTTTATGTGGGGTAATGTCACGTAAGTATCGCTTAAGCGCATCATGCAATGTTGTATTGTCAGCCTCGACACGGGAAACAAAGCGACCTTTGTCCATTTCTGACTCGATTTCACGAGCCCATTTCTCAGCATCCGATTTACTTTCGAATGTCTTGGTCTGAGGAGGATAGCCTTTTTTAGAAATCCTGACTTGCCACTGGTAATCACCACGTTTTCGATAGCTAGCCATTAATTTATCCAAAATAGATTCATTTGGACAAATATTGGACAATAAGTAGATTTAAGTCAAGAAAAAAGCGACTCACATCTCTGTGAACCGCTTTGGTATTGGTAGGGCGTGCGGGGATCGAACCCACGACAAACGGATTAAAAGTCCGCTGCTCTACCAGCTGAGCTAACGCCCCAGTAATTTTTCTTACTGGCTTCTTAAGTAATTTGCATCACCTAGGAAAGGGCGCAATTATGCTAGAAACTCGGCACTTGGTCAATGCATAACTGGTAAATATATTATCTTTTTATAGCCTTTATTTTTATTAGGCTCGCGAACCTATTTTTCCGCCCTAATACGTCAATTCAAACCACTAAACATCAATACATTTGGCATACTCAAGCGCCTGTCAAATTTAGTAAGTGACTAGCGCATACCTGGCATTTTACCGCCTAACATACCGCCCATGCCGCGCATCATTTTTGCCATGCCGCCTTTAGAGAACATTTTCATCATCTTTTGCGTTTCTTCAAATTGCTTCAGCAAACGATTCACTTCTTGCACTTGCACACCGCTACCATCGGCGATACGTTTTTTGCGAGTCGCTTTTATTACTTCGGGTTTACGTCGTTCAAGCGCAGTCATGCTATTTATGATTCCTTCAATGCGGCGAACAGCTTTATCGGCATCATCTGGGTTCATTTTTGCGGCCATGCCAGCCATTTGGCTTGGCATTTTATCCATTAACGCACCCATACCACCCATTTTGCGCATTTGCGACATTTGCGCTTTAAAATCATCTAAGTCAAAGTTTTTACCGGACTTAACTTTATCGGCGAGTTTTTGCGCCTCTGCCATATCGACATTTTTATGCGCTTGCTCAATCAGACTAAGTACATCGCCCATGCCCAGTACGCGAGATGCCATACGTTCAGGGTGGAATGGTTCTAAGCCATCAACCTTTTCACTTACGCCGACAAACTTGATTGGCTTACCTGTAATATGTCGAACGGATAATGCAGCTCCGCCGCGAGAGTCACCGTCTAGCTTGGTAAGAATAATACCCGTCAGGGGTAAGGTTTCACCAAAGGCTTTTGCCGTATTGACTGCATCTTGACCTTGCATGGCA